>CBININ010000034.1:0-13080 GCA_966250755.1 uncultured Gammaproteobacteria bacterium
CGGCTGAAGTCCACCTGCAGCACGTCCTTGTGGATGATGGTCAGGCGGCCGAGGCCCTCGGAGGCTTCCATCAGCGGCGTGATCAGGTCGCGGTCGAACTCGATGACCGTGAGCTCGCCGTGGCGACGCAGCAGCGGGAAGGTGATCGCGCCCTGGCCCGGCCCGATCTCCACCAGGCGGTCGCCCTCGCGCGGGTCGATCGCCAGCACGATGTGGTCGATCACGCCGCGGTCGACCAGGAAGTGCTGCCCGAGTTGCTTCTTCGGCGGATCCTTGAAGCGGCTCACGCGGCGCGTCCCTGCGTGCTCGCGCCGGTGGCCAGTTGCGTGCACAGGCGCATCGCGGCGATCAGGCTGGACGGATCGGCGCGCCCGCTGCCCGCGAGGTCCAGCGCGGTGCCATGGTCCACGGCCACGCGCGGGTAGGGCAGGCCGAGGGTGATGTTCACGGCCTGCTCGAAGCCGGCGTGCTTGAGCACCGGCAGGCCCTGGTCGTGGTACATGGCCAGCACGGCGTCGAAGTCCAGCAGTTTCCGAGGCAGGAAGGCGGTGTCGGCCGGCAGCGGGCCGTCGAGTGCCATGCCTTCGCCGCGCAGGCGATCGAGCACGGGCCGGATCACGCGTATCTCCTCGTCGCCGAGCACCCCGTCCTCGCCCGCGTGCGGGTTCAGCCCGAGCACGGCGATGCGCGGCGCAACAATGCCGAACTGGCGCCGCAGGGCCTCGTCCAGGATCCGCAGCGCGCGCTCCAGCAAGGCCGGCGTCAGCGCATCGGCGACCGCCCGCAGCGGCAGGTGGGTGGTGGCCAGGGCGACCCGCAGCGCGGGGTTGGCCAGCATCATCACCACCTCGCAGCCAGCCTGCCCGGCCAGTAGCTCGGTGGTGCCGGTGTAGGCGATGCCGCCGGCATTGACGCTGGCCTTGTGCACCGGTCCGGTGACCAGGCCGGCGAATTCGCCGTCCAGGCAACCACGGCCACCGCGCAGCAGCGCGTCGACGACCGCGCGCGCGTTGCGCGGATCCGGTTCGCCGAAGCGCACCGGCGCCGCCTGCGGTTGCGGCAGCACGGCCAATGCGCCCGGGACGCGGTCGCGGTCGGCGTCCAGCAGGCGCAAGGGAAGGCCAAGGGCCCGGGCCGCCGCCGTGAGCGTGTCCGGATCGGCGATGCAGACAGGTTCGCAGTCCAGTGCCAGCTGGGCGAGCCGGACGCAGAGTTCCGGACCGACCCCGGCGGGCTCGCCCGCGACCAGGGCCAGCCGCGGGCGCATGCGATCAGGCGCCGCCGAGGCGGCTGTCCACGTAGGCCTCGGCACGCATCTGGCGCAGGAAGCGCTCGTACGCTTCGTCACCCTTGCGCGTCCCGATGATCTGGCGCGCCTGGTTGCGGCGGTTCTCCCGCGTCACGTCCTGCTCGCGGCTGCCCTCGCGCTTGAGGATGTGGAATCCCACCTCGCTCTGGAACACGGCCGACACCTCGCCGTCGCCGAGGGCGCGGATCTGGTTGGCGACGGCGGTGCCCCAATCCTCCGCGCCGAACCAGCCCATGTCGCCGCCGCGGGCGCGGGTCTGGGTGTCGTCCGAGGCTTCGGTGGCGACCTTGGCGAAGTCTTCCCCCTTGGCGATGCGATCACGCAAGGCCTCGGCCCGCTGCCGGGCCACTTCGGCGGGCACGGTCGGCGTGATCGCCACCATGATGTCGCGGGCCTTGTACTGGGTGACCTTCTGCGGTTGCGGCTCGCGCACTTCCGCCAGCTGCACGATCATGAATCCGCTCGGGCCGCGCACCGGCTCGGTGATCTGGCCCGGCTGCATGCCCTTGAGCATGCCCAGGTAGACCGGCGGCACCGCATCCGGGGTGCGCCAGCCGATTTCGCCGCCCTCCAGGGCATTGGCCGCCTGCGAATAGCGCACCGCGGCCGAGCGGAAGTCGATCTCGCCACGCTCGACCATGGCCTTGACCTCGTCGATCTTGCGCTTGGCGGTGGCGATCTCGTCGGGTGTCGCGCCTTCGCCGACGTTGATCTGGATGTTGGCCAGGCGCATTTCCTGGCCGCCGATGTCGCGGGTGGCGAGCAACTGGTCGATTTCGGCCTCGCTGACCTGCACCGAGCTCTGCACGTAGCGCTGGCGCAGACGCTGCACGATCGCCTCGTCGCGCAGGTTGGAAAGGAATTCGGCGTACGACAGGCCGTCGGCCTCGATCCGCTGGCGTAGCTGCGGCACCGTCATCTGGTTCTGGCTGGCGATGCCGGCGACCGCCTGCTGCAGTTCCTGGTCGGAAATCCGGATCCCCGATTCGCTGGCGCGATCCACTTGCAGGCGGATCATCACCAGGCGCTCGAGCACCTGGCGTTCGAGCACGTCGCGCGGCGGCATGCTGCCGGGCTGGCGCTCGAGCTGCGCACTGATGTTGGCGATGGCCTGGTCGAGCTCGCTGCGCAGGATGACGTCCTCGTTCACGACCGCGGCGATGGTGTCGATGGTCGTGGTCGGCAGGGCCTGGGCCCGGGCCGGGCCGGACGCGGCTGCCGCCAGGAGGGTCGCCAGGACGGCGGAAAGCAGGGATTTCATCGGGTCAGGCTCCGGGGCGCGCAGCGGCGCGCGGTCGTTCAGCGGGCATAGCCAAGGATAGCATCGTCCAGCAGCCGGGCCGTGTCGCGCCCGAAGCTGCCCAGCCCGTTCAGCTCGATCTCCACGTACAGGCCGAGGTTCTTCCGGCTGTCGAAGCTGCGGATGTACTGGCGGCCCAGCACGCGGACCGCCACGCAGCAGCTGTTCCACTCGAAACCGGCCAGCGCCTCGATGGTCTGCGGGTCGGTGGCGGCATCATCGCGCAGCGAGTAGTTCCAGCGGCCATACAGGTTCCAGTTGCGGTTCACCGGTATGACAAAGCTCAGGTCGGTTTGTTCCAGGCCGGGCTGGTTGGGCAGCTCGCGGCGGAACCGGTAGGCCGCGTTGACGATGGCGCCATGGGGCAGCCGGAACTGCGTGCGGACCGAGCTCAGGTCGGTGCGCTTTCCCGTCGGGTCCCACTGGTGCGTCACGCCCACCTGCCACCAATCGCTGACCTGCCAGTCGATGTTCGCCACCCAGTCGCTGCCGTCGTCGTTGGTCAGCGGCGCGGAAGGCGTCGAACAGCCGGGTGTCGGCGTGGGTTGGCAGTCCCGCGTCAGCAGCACGCGCGGCGCGTCGAAGTAGGTGATGCGGCCAAGGCCGGCGCTCAGCTTTTCGCTGCCGTCGGTGGCCGACAGGAAACGGGTGGTCAGGGCCAGCGTGAGCTGGTTGGCGTCGGACTGGCGGTCGGCGCCGCCAAAGCGGTTGTCGCGGAACAGCGAGGTCCAGCCGAAGGTCAGCTCACGGGTGTCGAACAGCGGCAGCTCGTCCTGGTCTCGGTAGGGAACCCGCAGGTAGTACAGGCGCGGCTCGAGCGTCTGGATGTAGTGGCTGCCGCGCCACTCGAATCCGCGCTCGAAATACGCGCCCGCATCCAGGCTCACGATCGGGAGGCTGCGGGTCGCGCTGGCCGGCATGCCGCCGTTGTCCACGGGCTGGCCATCCAGGCCGTCGTAACGGGTGTAGCGCCACGACAACTGCGGCGTGACGAACCAGGCGCTGCCGCCGAACGGGAAGCGGATCCAGGGCTGCACGTCGAGCCGGTTGCCGCCGTCGTACTTGCCGGCATTGGCCGCGCCGAAATTCTCATGGCTGAACCGCACCGCCTCCAGGTGCACCCCCGCCTCGAACCAGCGTGCCAGCGGCCTCCAGGCGGAGGCCTGCAGGCGCGGCAGGCGCCGGTAGGGCTCGTCGCCATCGGCCAGCAGGGGCGAAGCGATCTGCCAGCTTTCCGCACTCAGGCTGGCCGACCAGAACTTGCCCCGGCCGTACAGGCCCGCGCGGCTGGAGACGAGCGAGATCGAGGTCGCGGCGATCGAGTCGCCGAAGTCGCTGAGGTAATACTTGTCGCTGACGTTGTTGAGGTCGGCGTCCAGGAACCAGTGCCGGCTCAGCACGGTGCCGTGCTGCCAGCTGAGCATGCTGCGGTCGTCGCCCGATACCTGCGACTGCGCAGACAGCGGGTTGGCGTCGGCGTCGATCTGGTCGTGGGGCAGGTAGGTGGCTTCGACGTGGCCGCGGGACCGTTCCGTCAGGTAGCGGAACTCGCCCCCCAGCATCAGGCCGCGCTTGGACAGCCAGCGCGGCGTGAGGGTGGCGTCGTAGTTCGGCGCCAGGTTGAGGTAGACCGGCACCTTGAAGTCCAGGCCGTTGCGGTCGTCGCGGCCGATGGTCGGCGCCAGCACGCCGGTGCGGCGCTTGTCGTCGGTCGGGAAGCTCACCAGCGGCAACCAGATCACCGGGATGCCGCCGATCCGCAGCGTGGCGTTGTGCGCCACGCCGGTGTGGGTCTGGTTGTTGATGGAGATGCGCTGCGAACTGAACTCCCACTGGCGCTGGCCGGGCGGGCAGGTGGAATAGGTCGCCGAGGACAGCGTGCCGACCTCGCCCTGCATGACCGCGGTGCCGGCGGTGCCGTTGCCAGTCTCCTCGTTGAACTGGTAGTTCACGCCGGTGAGCTTGAGCTGGTCGGTCTTCTGGTCGCCCTCGACCTTGTCGGCGGTGAAGCGCAACGTGCGGTCCTGGTAGCGAACCTGGCCTTCGGTCAGGTAGCGCTCGTCCTTGTGGAAGTAGCGCAGTTTGTCGGTGGCCATCCACTGGTCGCCATGGGTCAGGACCACGTCGCCGGAGAACAGCGTGGACTCGGCCTCCAGCACGTTGAGTTCGCCGGCCGACACATCGGTCGGCGACGCGAGGCGATCGCCCTCGGGCAGGCTGGCGGGATCGACGAACAGGGGCAGGGTGGTGGGCGCCTGGCACAGGGCCCAGGTGGGTTTCGGGGCGTCCTCGGCGCGCACGGCGCCGGCGATGGCGAGGCAGAGCGGCAACAGACGCAGGCTGGTCGGGCGCACCGGGCGTTTCCCTGGCAATGCAATGGCCGCCATTCTAGCCCGAGGCCGGCGCGACCCGGGTGGCGGGAACCGCGGGCCGCCCTCCCGCTCAGTCGCCCAGGCCGCCCACGTAGGCCACGCTGCATTCGCGCAGCGCGGTGAGGCTGTAGCCGCCTTCGAGCAGGGAGACGATGCGGCCCTCGGCGTGGCGGTCCGCGCACGCGCGCAGGGCGCCGGCGAGCCAGGCGTAGTCCGCCGCGTCCAGGCCGAGGTCGGCCAGCGGATCGAGGCGATGGCCGTCGAATCCGGCCGACACCAGCACCAACTGAGGCGCGAAGTGCTCCAGTGCCGGCAGCAGCCCGTCCTGCCAGGCGGCGCGGAAGGCCGCACTGCCTGCGCCCGGGGCGAGGGTGGCGTTGTGGACGTTGCCGACGCCGGACTCGTCCGCCCTGCCGGTGCCCGGATACAGCGGCCATTGGTGCGAGCTCAGGTACAGCACGCGCGGCTCGCGCGCGAAGATGTCCTGGGTGCCGTTGCCGTGGTGGACATCGAAGTCCACGATCGCCACCCGCTCCAGGCCCTGGTCCGCGAGGGCATGCGCGGCCGCCACGGCGACCGCGTTGAACAGGCAGAAGCCCATCGCGGTGTCGTGGGTGGCGTGGTGGCCCGGCGGACGCACCGCGCAGAAGGCCCGGGCCACCGCACCCGAGAGCACCGCGTCCACGGCGGCGACGGCGGCGCCGCAGGCGCGCAGGGCGGCCGCGGTCGAGCCGGGCGACATCACCGTGTCCGCGTCGAGCCGCAGCGAGCGCCCGGCGGCGCCAAGCACCTTCTCGACCAACTCCGGTGCATGGGCGCGCAACAGCATCGGCGCGTCCGCCAACGGCGCCTCGCGCCAGTCGAGCGCGGGAAAGGCATCGCGCAGCGCGCCAGTCACCGCCGACAGGCGGGCGGGGCTTTCGGGATGGCCGTCGCCCGGCGCGTGGCCCAGGCAGTCGGGATGCGTGTAGACCCGCATCTCAGCCCTTGCGGCGCTCGTGGTCCCAGAGGGTCTCGCCGTGGCCGCTGGCCCGCGCCAGCACGCGCGCGATCACGAACAGCAGGTCCGACAGGCGGTTGAGGTAGCGGATCGCCTCCGGGCGCACCGAATCGTGTCGCGACAGCGTGACCACCTCGCGCTCGGCGCGGCGGCAGACGGTGCGCGCCAGGTGGCAATGCGCGGCCGCCAGCCCGCCGCCGGGCAGGATGAAGTCCTTCAGCGGCGGCAGGTGCGCGTTGAAGGCGTCCAGCGTGGTCTCGAGCTTCTCGATGTCGGCGTCGAAGACGGCGGCATGGCCGGGGATGCACAGCTCGCCGCCGAGGTCGAACATCTGGTGCTGCACGCGCACCAGGGTCGCGCGGATCTCCTCCGGGATCTCGCAGGCCAGCACGAGGCCGATCGCGGAGTTGGCCTCGTCCACGGTGCCGTAGGCGGCGACGCGCGCCGAGTCCTTCGACACCCGGCTGCCGTCGCCCAGGCCGGTGCTGCCGTCGTCGCCGGTGCGGGTGTAGATCCGCGAGAGCCGGTGGCCCACGGCCGCTTCAGGCCGTCTGCGGCCGCAGCGCGGGCAGGCGCTCGCGCAGCAGCTCGAAGCTGCCGAACAGCAGCGCCGAGTACAGCAGCGTTCCGATCACCGTGTTCTGGAAGAAGGGAATGCCCATTTCGTAAGCGAGCAGCAGGCCGGCGCCGGACTGCGGATACATCGGCGAACCGAGCCAGGCGCCGAAATTGGTCACCAGGAAGAACAGCACCGAGCCCGCGACCGAGTAGCCGCCCACGCGCCAGGCATTGACGCGGCCGCGCAGGGCGAAGCCCAGGACCGTGGACAGCGCGATGCACAGGTAGACGGTCAGGAAGCCGGCGCTGAGGAAGTACTCGGCGTAGATGCCGCCATTGAGCAGGCCCAGCGCGAGGTCGGACACGAACATCGCCACCAGCGGCACCGCGATCGCCAGCGAACGCCGCGCGAAATACGCACCGCCGAACAGCGCCACGGCTTCCACCGGCGACACGTTGGGCGGATGCGGCAGCAGGCGCGAGAGCGCGGCCAGAACGATCAGGCCGGCCAGCAGCAGCGGGCCCGGGGCGAGGGAGGATGGCGACGTCGAGGGCATGGGCGATCCGAACGGGGAAGGACTGAAGCCGCCACCGCGAGCGGCGGCCGGCCGGACGGCTAGAATACCGCAACGAACCCGAGCACGGTCCCAACCCGTGGTGAATGCTGGCATCCACCCTGAATTCGACATCGCGATCCTGGGCGGCGGGCTGGTGGGTTGCAGCCTCGCCTGCGCGCTCGATGGCCGCGGCTGGCGGGTGGCACTGGTGGAGGGGGCGGCGCCGCGGCAGTCGCCGCCCGGCTTCGACGACCGCCGGCTCGCGCTGGCGGCCGCCAGCCTCAATGCCTTGCGCGCACTCGACGTGCTGCCAAGGCTGCCGGCGCCGCCGAGCCCGATCCGCCGCATCCACGTCAGTCGCGAAGGCGATTTCGGCGCCGTGCGCCTCGACGCCGTCGAGAGCGGGCGCGCGGCCTTCGGCGCGGTGGTGACCGCCAACGCGCTGGGCGCCGCGCTGGAATCGCGCCTGGCCGACGTGGGTGGCCTGGACGTGTTGCGGCCGCGTCGATTGCTGGGCATGGCGCCCGGGGAGGGGGGCTGGAGGCTTGATCTGGACGGCGCCGGCGGCCGCGGCCAGGCCTTCGCGCGGTTGGTGGTTGGCGCCGACGGCACCCGCTCCGGGGTCCGCGACGCGCTCGGCATCGGCGTGGACGAACACGATTACCAGCAGGTGCTGATGGTCTGCAGCGCCGCCTGCGACCGTCCCGCCGACGGCACCGCCTTCGAACGCTTCAGCGCACAGGGTCCGGTGGCGCTGCTGCCGATGGACCGCGACTACGGCGCCATCTGCGGCGTCGCCCGCGAGGACGCCGCCCGCGTGCAGGCGCTCGACGATGCCGGCTACGCCGCCTACCTGCAGCAGCGCTTCGGCTGGCGTGCCGGCCGCCTCCTGCGCGTGGGCCGGCGCAGCGCGTATCCGTTGGCGCGGGTGGTGGCGCATGCGCTGCACGGGCCGCGCGCGGTGCTGATGGGCAATGCCGCGCAGACCGTCCACCCGATCGGCGCGCAGGGCTTCAACCTCGGCTTGCGCGATGCGCTGACCTTCGCCGAGCTCCTGCCGGATGCCGGCGATCCCGGCGAGGCCGGCGTGCTCGCGCGCTACGCCGAGGCGCGGCGCGAGGACCGCGAGCGCACGCTGGCCTTCAGCGACGGCCTCGCCCGCGCCACCGCCAACCCCTCGGCGGGCATGCATATGCTGCGGTCGCTGGGCCTGTTGGCCCTGGGCAACGTGCCGGGCTTGTCGGCGCCGCTGGTCTCCGGCGCCATGGGTTTCCGCGGGCGGGTGCCGGCGCTGTCGCGGGGTGCCACGTGAACCGCCGTTCCGGACCTGACGCGGTGGTGGTGGGCGCCGGCGTGGTGGGCGCGGCCGCGGCGCTGGGCCTGGCGCGGCAAGGCCTGCGCGTTGCCATTCTCGAAGCGCACTCGCCCGCGCCGTGGTCGACGGACGTGCCTGACCTGAAGGTGTACGCGCTTGCGCCCGATGCGAGCCTGTTGCTGGACGGGCTCGGCGCGTGGGCGGCGGTACGCGCCGCCCGCGCGCATCCCTACCGGCGCATGCGGGTGTGGGATGCCGCCGGCGGCGGCGAGCTGTGCTTCGACGCCGATGCCTTCGGCCGCGCCGAACTCGGCCACATCGTCGAACACGGCCTGTTGGTGGACCGGCTGTGGCAGGCGCTCGCCCGCGAACCGGGCATCGAGGTGCACTGCCCTTCGAAGGTTCGCGGCATCGCGCAGGACCAGGATGGCGTACAGGTGGAACACGAGCACGGCATCCTGCGCGCGCGGATCGTCTTCGGCGCGGACGGCGCCGCATCGCGGGTGCGCGAGCTCGCGGGCATCGGCGTGAGCGAACACGACTACGGACAGCGCGGCCTGGTTGCCTACGTGCGCACCGCGCTGCCGCACGAGGACACGGCCTGCCAGCGCTTCCTGCCCGGCGGTCCGCTGGCCTTCCTGCCCTGCGGCGACGGCCGCAGTTCGATCGTCTGGTCCCTGCCGGATGCGGAGGCCCAGCGCCTGCTGCAGGCCGAGGCCGCGGACTTCGATGCCGAGCTCACCCGCGCCTTCGATGCGCGGCTCGGCGAGGTGCGGGTGGATTCGGCGCGCGCCGCCTTCCCGCTGCGGCGGCGGCTGGCGGACCCGATGCTGCAGGGCCGCGTGGCACTGCTCGGCGATGCGGCGCACGCGGTGCATCCGCTGGCGGGGCAGGGCGTGAACCTCGGCCTGCGCGACGTCTCCGATCTCCTCGGGTCCGTCGTCGTGAGCCTCGCGGCGGGACGCGGTTTCGATTCGCCGCAGGCGCTGCAACGGTGGGCGCGCCGGCGCTTCAGCGAGAACACCCTGGCGGCGCATGCCTTCGAAGGCATCAACCGCGTCTTCAGCAACGAGGCGCCGATCCCGACGCTGCTGCGCGGCCACCTGCTCGGAGCCGCCGGGCGTCTGCCGCCGGTGGCGCGCGCCCTGTGGCGGCGCGCCGCGGGCGTCTGATCAGGCGGGCGGTGCGAGGAACTCGGCTTCGTCGAGGCTGCCGTCGCGGTTGCGATCCTGGCGCTCGAACTGCTTCTGCAGGCGGGCGCGCAGCTCCCCCAGCGTGGTGCGCGGCGCATTGGGCGCGAGCTGCTCGCCGGGTTCGAGCACGCCGTTGCCGTCGACATCCATTTTCCGGAAGGCCCAGGTGAAGCGATCGAGGTACTCGGCGAGGCCGACGCGACCGTCGCGGTCGGTGTCCACCACCTGGAAATAGCGCGAGCCGCCCGCGGCCTGCGCCTGGCCGGCGGTCGCCGCGGCGAGGGCCGCGCACATCGATGCGCGCAGCATCACGGCCCGCCGCGGCCTCACAGCGCACGGTCCCGCGCGGCCGGATCGGTGGCGAACACGGTGATCTCCTCGCGGTCGTGGTAGAGCTGGCGCGCGCGCACCACCAGCGGCCGCCCCGCGGCTTCCTGGAACAGCGCCAGGCAATGCCGGGTCTCGTCCCAGCGCTTCTTCATCGGTAGCTTGAGGTTGAACACCGCATGCTTGCACCAGCCCTGGGCGAACCATTCGGCCATGCGCGCCGCGACCCGCGCCGGTGACTCGACCATGTCGCAGACCATCCAGTCCTGGCGCTTCGGCGGGCGCCAGCCGAAGCCGTCGGCGCGCACGTGCTCGATGATGCCGGTGTCCAGCGCGCTGGCGGCCAGCGGTCCGTTGTCCACCGCGAACACGCGGATGTGGTGCCTCGCCAGTACCCAGCTCCAGCCGCCCGGCGCGGCGCCGAGGTCGGTGGCCTGCATGCCGGGCTTGAGCAGGCGGTCGCGCTCGGCCTCGGTCATCAGCGTGAGGAAGGCTTCCTCGAGCTTGAGCGCGGAGCGGCTCGGCGCATCGGCCGATTGCCGCAGGCGCGGCACGCCCATCGGCCAGGGCGAGGCGTCGTTCGGATCCGCCGAAGCGAGCAGCAGGTGGTCGCCGGCCAGCAGGCAGACGTGCAAGCGCGGGAGTCGCGCGTCCTCGCGTTCGGTGAGCAAGCCGCGCTTGCGCAGCGCCGGCCGCAGCGCGTTGCCGAAGCTGCGCGCCAGCGCCGCCAGCGGCCGCGCCTCGTCGGAATCAGGATGCTCCACCACCAGGTCGCCGTGGCGGCCGCGGCCGCCGAGCGCCTCCAGCACCGGGCCGACGCGGTCCTTTGGATCCAGTCCGTCGAGCTCGGCCAGCAGGCGCAGCTTCTGCCGCGCGAAGATCAGACTGGCCAGCGGCAGGGCCTTCGACAACTCCCCGCCGTCCGCGCCGAGGAAAAGGACGTAGCCCGCATGCCGTTGCGTGCGGGCATACCCGGCGAAACCGGCGCTGGCCGCACGTTCGCCGAGCTCGGCCGCCAGCTCCGGCTCGAAGCCGGCGCGGCAGTAGCACAGCAGGCCGTCGGCGGTGGCGTCAGTAGACAAGGCCGGACTCGCCGTAGCGGCGCAGCACGTCACAGGCATCCATGCGCGCGATGTCGCGGCGCACGCGGATGCCGCGGCGTTCCAGCTCACCGGGCCAGTCGGCCGGCAGCGGGCCCTCGTCGAAGCCGGCGAGTGATTGCACGTCGTCGGCGCGGGCGCCGATCAGCAGCACGTCGATGCCCGCCCACACCAGCGCGCCATAGCACATGGCGCAGGGCTGGGCAGAGGTCGCGAGGGTGTAGGCGCCGCCGTCGAGGTTGAGGCGGTAGCGACCGCTGGCCTGCTGGGCGCCGCCGAGCGCCATCACTTCGGCGTGCGCGGCGGAACAGCGGCAGGCTTCCACGCGATTGACGCCCACCGAGACCACGTGCCCTGCGGCGTCGAACACCGCCGCGCCGAACGGGCCGCCGGTGCCCGCCTCGACGTTGCGGCGCGAGAGTTCGATCGCCAGCGCCATCTTGTCCTCGTCGCCGGGGTAGCTGCGCGCGCGGTCGATGCCGGCCGTCCAGGCCGGCAGGTCGAGGCGGATGGCGTCGAGCGCGCTCACTGCAGCGCCTTTGGCGGCGCCGGGCCGATCGCTTCGGTACGCGCGGCGCACTGGCCCTCGACGCACTGGCAACCGGAAACCGGTGCAAACCCGCAGATGCCCATGCGGCCGTCGGCGGCGCAGCGCGCCTTCACCTGGTCCGGGAAGGTCTGCGCGTCGACGTTGACGCAGGCGGGCCGATAGCCGCAGCAGCTGCCGACGTCCTTCACCGCGCAGTCGGCGTCGCTGTCGCAAGCGAGGGAGGGTACGGCAGGCGATGGACTGGCGCTCGCCGTGTGCGCGGGCGCCTGCGGAATTTCGGCGGTCGGCGCCGGTTCCGGCGCGAGCGCAGGGCCCGGCGGGGCCGCGCCGGTGGGCGGCACGGCTGCGTCGGTCGGAGTCGCGGCGGCGCCAGGCGTCGCCGTCGGCGCGCAGCCGGCGAGGGCCAGCAGCGCCGCCGCGGCCAGCAATCGCCAGGCCCGCATCAGGCGCCCTTGGCCCAGCTGTCGCGCAGGGTCACGGTGCGGTTGAACACCGGGGCCTCGGCGCGGTGGTCGTGGCGGTCGGCGACGAAATACCCCAGCCGCTCGAACTGCACGCGCTGCTCGGGCGCGAGCCCGGCGGCGGAAGGCTCGACCCAGCCGCGCACGACGCGCACCGAGTCCGGGTTGAGGTGGTCGCGATAGGTCTTGCCGTCGCTGTCGTCGTCCGGACTCGGCACCAGGAACAGGCGGTCGTACAGCCGCACCTCGGCCGCCACCGCATGCGTCGCGCTGACCCAGTGGATGGTGCCCTTGACCTTGCGGTCCGCGCCTTCCATGCCGGCGCGCGTGGCCGGATCGAGCGAGCAGTGCAGGGCGACGACGCGCTCGCCGTCCTTCTCGATGCGCTCGCAACGGATGATGCCGACGCCGCGCAGGCGCACTTCGCCGCCCGGCACGAGGCGATGGAAGCCCTTCACCGGCACCTCCATGAAATCCTCGCGCTCGATCCACAATTCGCGCGAGAACGGCAGCTCGCGCAGGCCGAAGGCCGCGTCCTTGGGATGGTTGGGGAAGACCAGGCCTTCGACGTGGCCTTCCGGCAGGTTGTCGATCACCAGGCGCAGCGGGTCGATCACCGCCATGCGCCGCGGCGCGCTCGCGTCCAGGTCCTCGCGCACGCAGCCCTCGAGCACCGAGAAGTCGGTCAGCGAGTTCTGCTTGGAGATGCCGATGCGGTCGGCGAACAGGCGCAGCGAGGCCGGCGTGTAGCCGCGGCGGCGCAGGCCCTGCAGGGTCGGCATGCGCGGGTCGTCCCAGCCGGCGACCAGGCCGTCCTGCACCAGCGCCATCAGCTTGCGCTTGCTCATCACAGTGTAGTTGATGTTCAGGCGCGAGAACTCGATCTGGCGCGGCTTGGCGACGGGCGTGGCGAAGCCGGCGTCCACCAGCGGCCGCCAGATGTCCGGATGCCTCGGCAGGTCGACGTTGTCCACGCACCAGTCGTAGAGCGGGCGATGGTCCTCGAACTCCAGCGTGCACAGCGAATGGGTGATGCCT
>CBININ010000035.1:0-13063 GCA_966250755.1 uncultured Gammaproteobacteria bacterium
CGGAACTTCTCCAGCACCGGCGCCAGGTCCGCCTGCATCATCGCGACGCGGCGCAGCTCCTTGTCCAGCATCTCGCGGCCGGCCTGCACGTTGCGCGCGCGGTCGAGCCGATGGAACCAGGACCGCACCTTGTCGCGGGCGCGGCCGCTGGCGAGGAAGCCGTTCGATGCCAGCAGCCAGTCGCGCCGCGGCTCGGCGGTCTTGCTGGTCATGATCTCGACGCGGTCGCCACTGGCCGGCTTGAAGTCCAGCGGCACGATCCGGCCGTTGACCTTGGCGCCGCGGCAGCGGTGCCCGACCTCGGTGTGCACGTGGTAGGCGAAGTCCAGCACGGTGCCGCCCTGCGGCAGGTCCACCACCTCGCCCCTGGGCGTGAGCAGGTAGATGCGGTCCTCGATCAGCTCGGTGCTGAAGCCCGACAGCAGGTGCGCGGACTCGTCGGCCTCGCCCTCGCGCTGCTCGAGCAGTTGCCGCATCCACGCCACCTTGCGCTCGAAACTGGCCTCGCCCTTGCCGCCCTCCTTGTAGCGCCAGTGCGCGGCGACGCCGAGCTCGGCGTGCTCGTGCATGGCGTGGGTGCGGATCTGCACCTCCAGCGTGCGGCCTTCCGGCCCGACCACGGCGGTGTGCAGCGAGCGGTAGTCGTTGCCCTTGGGCTTGGCGATGTAGTCGTCGAACTCCGAGGGGATCGGCGTCCACAGCGAATGCACGATGCCCAGCGCCGCGTAGCAGTCGGCGACGTCCTCCACCAATACGCGCACCGCGCGGATGTCGTAGAGCTCGCTGAAGTCCAGGCCCTTGCGCTGCATCTTCTTCCAGATGCTGAAGATGTGCTTGGGCCGGCCCTCGACCTGCGCCTGGATGCCGACCTCGGCCAGCGCCGCGCGCAGCTTCTGCTTGGCCTCCTCGATGAAGCGCTCGCGGCCGCCGCGCTTCTCATCCAGCAGGCGGGCGATGCGCTGGTAGGTCTCCGGCTGCAGGTAGCGGAAGGCCAGGTCCTCGAGTTCCCACTTGAGCTGCCAGATGCCGAGCCGGTTGGCCAGCGGGGCGTGGATGTCGGCGGTGAGCTGCGCCAATGCGCGACGCTCCTCTTCGGGCAGCGCGCCGGCATTGCGCAGCCGCACCAACTGCACCGACAGCAGCACCAGCACCACCCGCAGGTCGCGGATGATCGCCAGCAGCAGGCGGCGCAGCCCTTCCGCATTCCCGCGCGCCTCGCGCTGCGCATGCAGGCTCCAGACCTGTTCGGCGGCTTGCAACCCGTCGAGCAGGGTGCGCAGGCCGGGCGAGGCCTCGAGCGCCGGCTGCGCGGCTTCGCGCAAGGCCGGCGTCAGGTGCAGGCAGGCCGCCAGTTGCACCTCCGGGTCGGCGCGCAGCGGCTCGAGCACGTCCCACACCGGGCCCGCCAAGGGCGACAGCGCACCGGCGAAGGCCTGCAGCCGCGCCCGCAACGGCGCCGCCAGGGCGGCGGCGGGCTGGCGGTCGAGCCAGGCCCGCAACTGCGGATCGGCGGGCACGGCGGGGGCGGAAGCAGCGGCGTTCATGGCATTCCAGGGGTCTGGGCCCACGGTAGCGGCTGCGCCGCGGGCATACAACCAAGGCGCGCCCGGCAATCCAGTCGCCGCGCCCCGCCGGCGCGATCAGCCCAACTGCTGCAGTTGGCGCGCCAGCCGCTTGTGGGAGACCGGCCGCCGCGTGCCGAGTTCCTGCGCGAAGGTCTGGACCCGCAGTTCTTCCAGGTCGTGCTGGAAGTCGCGCCAGGCCGGCGACAACGACCCGCGGGCCTGGGCGGCGTCCAGCGCCTCGGCGAAGGGCAGCAGTTCCAGCATCCGCGCCTGGTCGCGCTGAGGGTCGGCCACCGCGCGTTCCGCTCGCAGTTCCAGCGCGCGCAGGTAACGCGGGTATTCGCGCAGGAGGTCCGGGGGTGTCCGCCGCAGGAAACCCGGGTGCACCAGCTGCCGAAGGTGCGCCTGGACGTCGTCGAGGTTGCCGCGCGCCCAGCCCATCAGCGGCCCTTCGAGCTTCGGTTTCACCGCCGCATAGGCGGCCAGGATCGCCTCGGCCAGCTGCAGGCCCTGCATGGCGCGCTCGAAGAGGGCGCGGCCCGTGGCTTCCAGGCGCGATGCGTACGTCGCGGCATCGCGGATCTCGGCAAGACCCTCGGCAGCGAGTTCCTCGAAGGCAGCATCCACCACATCGCCGCGCAGGCGTTCGGCCGATTCGATCGCCGCGTACAGCAGGCCGAGCTTGGGCGAGACCGGCAACTGCTTGCGCGCCTGCTTCATGCGGTCCTGCAACGCGGCGCGCAGCAACTCGCGTACGCCGGCCTCGTGCGCGGCGCGGGCTTGCGCGGGATCGGCGAATACGTCCAGGTCCACCCGACCCTCGCGCGCCACCAATGCCGGATACGCGGGAATGCCGCCGGCGCCGGTGACCTGGAGCGGCACTGGCGTGTCGGGGAACGAGGCCAGGCCTTGCCGCGCCAGCGCTTCGCCGGCGCGCTCGGCGAAGGCGCGCTCGGCCCGGGCGCCGAAGCGTGATTTGAGTGCCTGGAGGTCGCGCGAGATTGCGAGCACGCGGCCGTCTCGCTCGGCCAGGCGCAGGTTCATGCGCAGGTGCGGCTCGATCGCCGACTCGTCGAAATCCAGCGCGGCCACCTGGGCGCCGGTGGCCTTCGACAGGAAACGCGCGAGCGTGCCAGCCAGTGCATCTGCCCCGGGTTTCGGGTGCGCCTCGAAGAAGGCGCGGGCGAAATCCGGCGCCGGCACGTAGTTGCGCCGCAGCGCCTTGGGCAGTGAACGGATGAGCGCGGCGGCTTTCTCCTCCACCAGCCCGGGCACCAGCCAGCCCAGGCGCACGGGGTCGAGCGCATTGAGCAGGTGGATCGGCACGTCGAGGGTGACGCCGTCATCCTCGGCACCGGGCTCGAAGCGGTAATGCAGGGCCAGGCGGGCGTCGCCCAGCGCGAAATACTTCGGGAAGCGATCGGCGTCGCTGCCCTCGCCGGGCAGCAGGTCGGCCAGCGACCACTCCAACGTGCGCTTCTTGTCCACGGACAGGCGGCCGTACCAGGCGTCGAGCCCCTGCGCGCTGTTGAGCTCGGGCGGCAGGCGGTCGAGGTACCAGCGCGCCATCCAGTCCTCGTCGGCGACCAGGCCGGCGCGGCGCTTCTTGGCCTCCTCCTCGCGCGCCTTCTCGAGGGTGGCGAGGTTGCGTGCGACAAAGCTTGCGCGCGTGTTGATCTCGCCCGGCAGCAAGGCTTGGCGAACGAAGATCTCGCGCGCCTCGTCCGGATACAGGCCGCCGTAGTGCACGGGCTTCTTCGGCGCCAGCACCAGCCCGAACAGGCTGATCTGTTCACTGCCGATCACCCGGCCCTGGGCGCGCGACCAGTGCGGGTCGAAATGCTTGCGCGAGAGCAGGTGCGGCAGCTCGGCGATCACCCAGTCCGGCTCGATGCGCGCGCCCATCAGGCCCCAGACCCGCTGCGTGTCCAGCATCGTGGCCACCAGCAGCCAGGCCGGCGGCTGCTTCGCCAATGACGAGCCAGGGAACAGCTGGAAACGACGCTGCCGCGGCGCCTCGTACTGCCCCTTCTCCAGCTTGTGGCCAATCTGAGTCGGCAGGCCGGCGATCAGGGCGCGGTGCAGCATCGGGTAGTCGGTGGCGGCCTCGTTCTGCGGCCACCCCAGTTCCTCGCAGACCAGCAACAGTTGCCGGTGCAGTTCGCGCCATTCGCGCATGCGCAGGAAACCGAGGAAGTGCTTCTCGCACCAGGCGCGCAGCTTCGATTGCGTCAGCTCCTCGTGCGCGGTGCGGTACGCGTCCCACAGCTTGAGCACGCCGGCGAATTCGGAGGCCGGGTCGGCGAAGGCCGCATGCGCGTTGTCGGCGGCGGCGCGCGCATCGGCGGGCCGCTCGCGCGGATCCTGGATGCCGAGGAAGGCGGCGATCACCAGCACCTCGCGCAGGCAGCCGAGGACATGCGCCGCGACCAGCATCCGCGCCAGCTTGACGTCCACGGGCAGGCGCGCCATCTGCTTGCCCACCGGCGTGAGCTTGCGGTCCTTGTCCACCGCGCCGAGTTCCTGCAGCTGCTGCCAGCCGTCGGCAATGGCGCGCGGATCCGGTGCATCGATGAAGGGAAAGTCCTCCACCTTGCCCAGCCCAAGCACCAGCATGCGCAGGATCACGCCACCCAGCGAGGCGCGCAGGATCTCCGGATCGGTGTAGCGCGGCCGCGACAGGTAATCCGACTCCGAATACAGGCGATAGCAGACGCCGGCGGCGACGCGCCCGCAACGTCCCTTGCGTTGGTCCGCGCTGGCCTGCGAGATCGGCTCGATGTGCAGGCGGTCGAGCTTGAGTCGCGGCGAATAGCGCTTGACCCGCGCCGCGCCCGGGTCCACCACATAGCGGATGCGCGGCACGGTGAGCGATGTCTCGGCCACGTTGGTCGCCAGCACGATGCGGCGCTGCGGCCCGGGCTGGAACACGCGGTCCTGGTCCTTCGCCGACAGCCGCGCATACAGCGCCAGCACTTCGGTGGCGCGGTACTTGCGGTCGCCCAGCGCGAGATGGGCGTCGCGGATCTCGCGCTCGCCCGGCAGGAAGATCAGCACGTCGCCGCGGGGATCCTCGCGGGTGATCTCGTCCACCGCGGCGACGATGGCATCGTTCATCGTGCGGTCGCCCGCCTCTTCTCCCTCGCCTTCCGGCGCGCGGTAGCGCACTTCCACCGGATAGCTGCGGCCTTCCACGCTCAGCACCGGCGCATCGCCGAAGTGCCGGGCGAAGCGCGTGGTGTCGATGGTGGCGGAGGTGATCACCAGCTTGAGGTCCGGCCGCTTCACCACCAGGCGCTTGAGGTAGCCAAGCAGGAAATCGATGTTGAGGCTGCGCTCGTGCGCCTCGTCGATGATCAGGGTGTCGTAGCGCGACAGCCAGGGGTCGGACTGGATCTCCGCCAGCAGGATGCCGTCGGTCATGAACTTGATGTACGTGTCGTCACCAACATTTTCGGTGAAGCGCACCTGGTAGCCCACGGCGCCGCCCATGGGCGACTTGAGTTCCTCGGCGACCCGCCGGGCGACCGCGCGCGCGGCGATGCGGCGCGGCTGGGTGCAGCCGATCATCCCGGCCAGGCCGCGTCCCGCCGCCAGGCAGAGCTTGGGCAACTGCGTGGTCTTGCCCGAGCCGGTCTCGCCGGCGATCACCACCACCTGGTGGCGGCGGATGAGTTCGACGATGCGCTCGCCCTCGCGCGAAACCGGCAATTCCTCGTCGAAGGTCGGCGTCGGCGCCTGCGCGCGGCGGCGCTCGCGGGCCTGCAGCGAGCGCGCCAGCGCCGCTTCGAACTCCTCGCGCAGCCCGGCGTCCTCCGGCTTTTCCCGCACCCGCGCCTGCAAGCGGCGCAGCCGCCCCTGGTCCCGGCTCATGGCCAGGCGCAGGTCGGGGGTTCGGGATTTGTCGAATCCGGGGCGGGCGTTCACGGGGACGGGGGCGGCGTGGAGTAGATTTCGGGGGCAGGTTCCATTGTCCCACCCCCGAGGAGGCAAGCGCATGGACATCGATATCGGGATCGGCGCCGCCGATCGCAAGCAGATCGCCGAGGGGCTGGCGCGGCTGCTGGCCGACACCTACACCCTGTACCTGAAGACCCACGCCTTCCACTGGAACGTCACCGGGCCGATGTTCAACTCGCTGCACGCGATGTTCATGACCCAGTACAACGAACTGTGGTTGGCGCTGGACGAGATCGCCGAGCGGATCCGCGCCCTCGGCGAGGTCGCGCCGGGCTCCGGCGCGCAGTTCGCGAAACTCAGTTCCATCGGCGAGGAGAGCGGCGTGCCCGACTGGCAGGGCATGGTGGGGCAGCTGGTGGCCGGGCACGAGGCCTGCGCCCGCACCGCCCGCGAGGCCTTCCAGCGCGCCGACGCCGCCGACGACCAGCCCACCGCGGACCTCGCCACCACGCGGATGCAGGCGCACGAGAAGACCGCCTGGATGCTGCGGTCGCTGCTGCAGTAGGGCTTGACTACTATATCTGTTGCCGATATATCTGTCTCCGACACAAGTTGGAGGCAGCCATGGCCGCGTCGAAAGTCCCGGAGCCGATCGCCCTCACGCCGGCGATGCACCACATCCTGCTGTCGCTGTTGCAGGGCGAGCGCCATGGCTACGCGATCATGCAGGCGATCGAGGCCCTCACCGAAGGCGAAATGCGCCTCGGGCCCGGCACGCTGTACACCTCGCTACGCAAGCTGCTGGAAGCCGGGCTGGTCCAGGAAAGCGGCGAGCGCCCCGACGCCGATGACGAGCGCCGTCGCTACTACCGCATCAGCGGCATGGGGCGGGCCGCCGTGGTCGCCGAGACGCAGCGCATGGCCAAACTCGTGCGCTTCGCCAACCGCCACGCACGGGGAGTGCTCGCGTGAGCCCCCCGCGCGATCCGCGCTGGATCAGGTTCGCGGCACGGGCCTACGCCGCCTGCCTTTGGTGCTACCCGCGTTCGATGCGTGAAGCCCACGGCGCCGAACTCCGCCAGGCCTTCCGTGACCGCTGCCGGGAGGCGGTCGCCGGCAAGCGCAGTTTCCTGAGCCTGGGGCTGGAACTCGTCCCGGACCTGGTCACCAGCGCATCGCGCGCGCGAGTCGACTCCGCGCGCCACCTGGGGCGAGCCTCCCTGCCGGCGCTGGTCTTGCTGGCGGGGCTCGCCTTGGCGCTCGCCACGCAGCCGCGCTGGAGCGGCGCCGCGCTGGACGTGATCAAAGGCGCCGAAGCCCTATGGAACATGTGGCAGGAGGATCGCGCGGCGAAGCAGCGCGACGCGGCAGTGATGGACATCGCCAAGCGCCTGGTCGCACGGGGCGACGCCACGTCGATCGCGGTCGCAGCCCGACTGTACGACAGCCTGGCCGAACAGCAACGCTGGTACGTGGACCCGGCCTTCGGCGGGGGATGGCGTGATGCGCCACGGCCACGCACCTTGTACTTCAGCGAGCAGCGCGCACGCGCCGGCGTCCTCGCCGGTTCGATCGGCGCCGCGCCCGACAGCACCGAAGCCTTGACGCTCGCGACCGCCGCTTGCCACGTGAACGGCGGCTGCAACCAGGACCTGTTGCTGCGGCGACTGCTCGCCCGCGATCCGGACAACGCGTTCGGCTGGATGCTGGAGTTCAAGCGTGCCGCCCAACGCAATGACGTGCCGCGCATGGCGGCCGCCGTTGAGGGCGCCGGCCACGCGCGTCGCTACGAATCCTACGCGGGCAGGCTGACGGCGGCCGTCCTGGCGGAAGCCAGCCGCACGACGGACGGCACCGACCTGCTTCCGGTCATCGGCTTCCATGCAGCCAACCTCGAGTACGTCCCCGGCGAGGACTTCAGCAATGACCTTCGCCTGCACTGCTCGCTGGCCGGCAGCCCCGCGCCGCAGGACCGGCGCTGGATCCTCGTGCATCCCGAAGCGCGCGCGAACTGCCTGCACCTGGCCGGGCTGATGGCGAACTCCAGCGACTTGCGCGCCGCGACCTGGGGTTGGCGACAGCTTCGGCGCGCCGATGCCGTGGACACGACAGACCGAGTCGCCGCCTACCGCGACATCGCCTGGCTGGACCGCAACGACACCGTCGGCTCCGTGCCCGGCGAGGGCCATCGCTACACGCCCTGGACGCCGGAACGATGGGCCGCATGGGGCGCCACCTGGTCACCCGGCGATGGACAGATTCCCGCCTTGCGGCGCTGGCTGCGCGCGCAGGGCAAGCCGGATCACGCCCCCGCGGGATTCGAGGCACCCGCGGGGTACTGATCCGCCCGCCAGCGATGAGGGCGTACCCCGGATTGAGATAGCGGCTGACGCGACGATCCACGCGGCCTCGTACAATGGCCCCATGGATTCCGCCCGCGACCTGCTCCACCGCATTTTCGGCTACGAGAGCTTCCGCGGCGAGCAGGAGGCCATCGTCCGGCACGTCGCGGCCGGCGGCGACGCGCTGGTGCTCATGCCCACCGGCGGCGGCAAGTCGCTGTGCTACCAGGTGCCGGCGCTGCTGCGCGAGGGCACCGCGATCGTGGTCTCGCCGCTGATCGCGCTGATGCAGGACCAGGTCGAGGCCCTGGGCCAGCTCGGCGTGCAGGCCGCCTACCTCAATTCCTCGCTGTCGGCCTCGGAGTCCTCGGACGTCGAGCGGGCCTTGCTCGGCGGCGACCTCGACCTGCTCTACGTCGCGCCCGAACGCCTGCTCACGCCGCGCTTCCTCGACCTGCTCGACCGCAGCCGGATCGCGCTCTTCGCCATCGA
Source organism: uncultured Gammaproteobacteria bacterium (assembly GCA_966250755.1). Classification (GTDB taxonomy): domain Bacteria; phylum Pseudomonadota; class Gammaproteobacteria; order Xanthomonadales; family Xanthomonadaceae; genus Arenimonas. The sequence continues at coordinate 8,300 of CBININ010000035.1, forward strand.
CGAAGCCCACTGCGTGTCGCAGTGGGGCCACGACTTCCGCCCGGAGTACCGCGAACTCAACCTGCTGCACGAGCGCTGGCCGAAGGTGCCGCGCGTCGCGCTGACCGCCACCGCCGACGCGCCGACCCGCAAGGAGATCGTCGAGCGCCTTGGCCTGGAAGACGCGCGCCAGTTCGTCAGTTCCTTCGACCGGCCCAACATCCGCTACCGGGTCGTGCAAAAGGACAACCCGAAGCGGCAGTTGATGGACTTCCTGGCGGCGCACCAGGGCGAGGCCGGCATCGTCTACTGCCTGTCGCGACGCAAGGTCGAGGAGACCGCGGCTTACCTCGAACAGCACGGCGTGCGCGCCCTGCCCTACCACGCCGGCATGGACGCCGCCGCGCGCGCCGCCAACCAGCGCCGCTTCCTGCGCGAGGAAGGCATCGTGATGTGCGCGACCATTGCCTTCGGCATGGGCATCGACAAGCCCGATGTGCGCTTCGTCGCCCACCTCGACCTGCCCAAGTCGCTGGAAGGCTACTACCAGGAGACCGGCCGCGCCGGCCGCGATGGCGATCCGGCCGAGGCCTGGTTGGCCTATGGCCTCGGCGACGTCGTCACCCTCCGACGCATGATCGACGAGTCCGAGGCCGGCGAGGAACGCCGCTGGCTGGAGCGTCGCAAGCTCGACACCCTGCTCGGCTATTGCGAGGCGACCAAGTGCCGGCGCCAGGTGCTGCTGGCGAATTTCGGTGAGACGCTGGCGAAGCCCTGCGGCAACTGCGACAACTGCCTGGAACCGGTGGACACCTGGGACGGTACCGAGGCCGCACGCAAGGCCCTGAGTTGCGTCTACCGAACCGGCCAGCGCTTCGGCGCGGTGCACGTGACCGACGTGCTGCGCGGCATGGACACCGACCGTGTCGCGCAATTCGGCCACCGTGAACTGAGCACCTTCGGCATCGGCCAGGATCTCGATGCGCGGCAATGGAAGGGCGTATTCCGGCAACTGGTGGCCATGGGCCTGCTCGAGGTGGACGCAGAGGGCTTTGGCGCGCTGCGCCTGACCGCCGCCGCGCGACCGGTGCTCAAGGGCGAGCAGACCGTGCAGCTTCGTCGCGAGGCCGAACGCAAGCGCGACCGTGGCGGGCGTAGCGGCGCATCCCTGGCCGCCCAGCAACTGCTGTCGAGCGCGGATGCGGCCGTGTTCGAGACGCTGCGAGCCGTGCGCGCCGTGCTGGCGCGCGAGCAGAACCTGCCGGCCTACGTGATCTTCCACGACGCCACGCTGCGCGAGATGGCGGTGCAACGGCCGGCCAGCCTGGCCGACCTCGGGCGCATCAATGGCGTCGGCGCGTCCAAGCTCGAGCGCTACGGGCCGCGCCTGCTGGAGGCGCTGCGGGACGCGGAGGCCGCGTGATCCGCAGCGGACGCGCGGACCCCGCGCTCGCCCTGCTGATCGGCCTCGGCGCCTTCCTGCTTTATACCGGCGGTGGCGCCATCGTCTGGCCGACGAACACGGACTGGCTGATGTCCGGCGATCCCGCCGCGGGCTGGCTCGGCTGGCAGTACTTCCGGCAGACGCCGCTGTGGCAGTGGCCGCTGGGCGCCAATCCCGGCTACGGCCTCGAACTCGGCAGCTCGATCGTGTTCTCCGATTCGGTGCCGCTGCTGGCCTTCCTGTTCAAGCCCCTCTCCGCGTGGCTGCCGGCCTACTTCCAGTATTTCGGCCTGTGGCTGGCGCTGTGCTTTGGCTTGCAGGCACTGTTCGGCTGGCGACTCGCGCGCCGCGTTACCGGGGATCGCTGGCTGGCGCTGGCCGGTGCCGCGGTGTTCGCGATCGCGCCGATCGCCTGCCTGCGCCTGATGGGGCATTACGCCTTGGTCGGCCACTGGCTGCTGCTCGCCTCGCTCGACCTGTACCTGCGGCCCGATGCGCCGCGCCGCGCCTGGATCGCCTTGCTCGCAGTCGCCTCGCTGGTGCACGCCTACCTGCTGGTGATGTGCCTGGCGGTGTTCGGCGCCGATTTGCTGCAGCGGCTCTGGCTGCGGCAACGCGGCCCCCTCGCCAGCTTCGGCCTGCTGGCGATCGCGATGGCGGTGGTCGGCCTGCTGATGTGGGCGGCCGGCTACTTCATGGTCGGCGGGCTGAAGGGCGTCGGCATCAGCAACACGGACTTCGGCCTCTACCACATGAACCTGCTGGCGCCGATCGATTCGGACGGGTTGTGGTCGCGCTGGATCCCCGACCGCCCCGGCGGTCCTGGCGACTACGAAGGCTTCGCCTTCCTCGGCAGCGGGATGATCGTGCTCGCGCTGGTCGCGGCGGGCGTGGCGCTGGCCGACCGCCGGCTGGGGACGTGGCGCTGGCCTGCCGTCGCGCCGCTGGTCGGGCTCGCCGTGCTGCTGCTGGCTTGGGCCGCTTCGAACCACGTCGCCCTCGGTGCGCGCGAAGTGTTTTCATATCCAGTGCCCGACGTGCTCGCACCGCTCACCAGCGCCTTCCGGGTATCGGGCCGCTTCGCCTGGCCGGCCGTCTACCTGGCCTACCTTGCGATCCTGTGGTTGCTGGCACGGCGCCTGTCGCCCATCGCCGCGCGGCTGCTGCTGGTCGGCGCGGTGCTGCTGCAGTTGGTGGACGGCGCGGCGAGCTGGCGCCACTTTGGCGCGCAGAAGGCCGATGCGCCGGCCTGGTCGCCGGCACTCGATTCGCCGCTGTGGGCACCGCTGGGCGAGGGGCGCCAACACCTGGTCGTGGTGCCACCGCGCAACAACCCGGACCAGTGGGTGCGGTTGGCCGACCTGGCGATGCGCCATGGGCTCGGCAGCGGCGCGCTGTCGGTGGCGCGCGTGGACGCGCGGGTGCAGGCCGCCGCCGAGGCGCGACGCGATCGCGAGCTGCAGCGCGGGCCGGCCGACGCGGCAGCGCTCTATGTCATCCAGGACGAGGGGCGCTGGTTGCGCCTGCTGGCACGTGCCGATGCCGGCGGTTTCGTCGGCGACGTCGATGGCTTCCACGTCTTCGCGCCCGGCGGGTGCGCGCACTGCGATCCCGTCGCGACGGCGCAGGCCCGCCGCCACGCCCTCGCCCGACCGCTCGGCGAAGGCTGGGGCTTCAGGGCGCGCGAACCAGGCACCGGCCTGCTGGGCACGGGCTGGTCGGTCAACGAGGCCTGGGGCACGTGGTCGGACGGTCCGATCGCGGAACTGGACTTGCCGATCGTCGCGGACGCGCAAGCCGGCGACATCGAACTCGAGATCCAGGGCTCGGCCTTCCTCGCCGCCGGGCACGAGGCGCAGGACGTGCAGGTATCGGTGAACGGCCGCGAGCTCGCGCGCTGGCGCTATGCGATGGGCGATCCCGACGATCGCCGCCGGGTGGTGGTGCCGGCGGACCTCGTCGCCAGCGGCGGCGACCGCCTGCACGTGGCGTTCCGCTTCCCCGATGCAATCTCGCCCAAGGCCGCCGGCCTCAACGAAGATACCCGCGTCGTCGGCCTCGGCCTGGTCGCCGCGAAGCTGCGGCGCCTGCAACCCTGAGCCAGGCACGGGAACCTCTCCCGTGCCTGGTATCGCCGGGCCGGACCGCCGCCCTCAGGGCGAGGCCGTCGTCACCGCGCGGGTCTGCGTGCTGGTCAGCGTGTAGTTGGCGATGACGGCCGCGTAGCCCTTCACCTGGTAGGTATAGGTGCCGGGCTTGGTCACCGCGTACTCGAGCACTTCCGGGTTGGCCAGGGTCGCACCGGAGGACACCTCGACACCGTCGGGATCCAGCAGGCTGAAGTCCAGGTCCACGCCGCCGCTCCAGGCCAGCGAGGCCTTGATGGTGGTCACGTCGTTGCCGACGTTGATCGTGTAGCTGTCGACCTCCACGTTGTTGGCCGAGGGACCCATCAGGCCAGTGAAGCTCTGGGTCTCGTCCACCAGCTTGGTGGTGGTCGGGAACAGCTTGCCGTCCACCAGCGCGCCGTCGAAGTAGACATTGCCCTTGGTGCCGCGGATTTCGACGACATGCAGCCCGCTGCTGGCCATCCGCAGCGGGAAGCGCCCGGTGTAGCCGGTGCTGGCGGCGTAGAAGTTGATGGTGCCGCGGTACAGCCCGTCCACGTAGACATCGGCCAGGCCGCCTTTGGCGTCGCGCGGGTACTGCACCTGGAAGTCGCGGCCCTGGAAGGCGAAGCCCACCCGCGGCACCGACTTCTTGCTCACGATCGCCTTCTTGTAGCCGCCGTCGGTGGCGCCAGCGGCGGACACCGCGGACCAGCTGCCCGAGTACGAGGCCAGCGCATCACCATCGGCCAGCGCGTTCCATTTGCCCTGGCTCGACCACGCGGTGACGCCCTGCAGGAAGCCCTGACGCGTGCCGACGGTCTTGCTCGCCAGGTCCACCGCCGCCAGCACGTCCACGTAGCCGGTGCCGACTTCGTGGTAGCCATACGGCATCGGCTTGGCGGTCTTCATCAGGATCATCTCGACCTGGTCGGGCGAGAGCTCCGGATTGGTCTCCAGCAGCAGCGCGGCCGTGCCGGCGATGAAGGGCGTGGCCATGCTGGTGCCGCTCAGGGTCGCGTAGTACGCCGAATAGGTCGGGTCGGTGCTGTCCACGACCGGGCCCGTATACGGCAGCGGCGTGCCCAGGGCCTTGGTCGACTGGATGCTCGAACCTGGCGCGACCACGTCGATGTGCTTGTAGAAGTCGCCGGGCACGCCCTGGCTGGAGAAATCCGACAGCTCGCCGGTCTTGGTGCCGGAGCCGACGTTGATCACCCAGGGCACGATCGC
>CBININ010000036.1:0-12907 GCA_966250755.1 uncultured Gammaproteobacteria bacterium
CTGCGCGACCACCACTTCCTGCGTGCGCGCGCCGCCCGGCTCCGGCGTGAGCGAGATGCGGATGGTGTCGCCGATGCCTCCCTGCAGCAGCACGGCCAGCGCCGCCGTGGACGCCACGATGCCCTTGCTGCCCATGCCGGCCTCGGTCAGGCCCAGGTGCAGCGGCAGGTCGGTGCGCGCGGCGAGGTCGCGGTAGACCGCGATCAGTTCCTGCACGCCACTGACCTTGGCCGACAGGATGATGCGCTCGGCCGGCAGGCCGATGTCCATGGCCTGCTGTGCCGATTCCAGCGCCGACACCACCAGCGCCTCGCGCAGCACGCGGCCGGCGTCCCACGGATCGGCGCGCCGCGCGTTCTCGTCCATCAACCGCGCCGCCAGCGACTGGTCGAGCGAACCCCAGTTGACGCCGATGCGCACCGGCTTCGCGTGGCGGATCGCCAGTTCGATCAGGGCGGCGAACTGCGCGTCGCGTTTGCGCCCGAACCCGACGTTGCCGGGGTTGATGCGGTACTTGGCCAGGGCCTCGGCGCAAGCCGGTTCGGCAGTGAGCAGCTGGTGGCCGTTGTAGTGGAAGTCGCCGACGATCGGCACGGTGATGCCCATCATCGCCAGCCGCTCGACGATGCGCGGCACCGCGGCGGCCGACTCGGCGTTGTTGACCGTCACGCGCACGACCTCGGAACCGGCGCGCCAGAGCTCGGCCACCTGTTTCGTGGTCGCGGCGACGTCGGCGGTGTCGGTGTTGGTCATCGACTGCACGACCACCGGGTGGCCGCCGCCGACCCGGACCGATCCGACCTGCACCGCGCGGGTGGCGCGGCGCGGCTGCGGCATCGCCTCGCTCACGCGCCGTCGCCTTCGGCGACCAGGTCGCTGCGCAAAGGCCGCAGCAGGGCGTAGTCGCCGGCATTGAGCAGCACGTCCACGCCGGCCAGGATCTCCTCGATTCCGGCCTCGGGCGCTTCCGGCGGCTGGTCACGCACGACCTGGATGCGGGTGGCCGCGGCATCCAGCGTGTTCGGCGCCAGGAACTGGCGCTCGCTGCCGTCGAGCGAGCGGATCTCGACCGCGCGGATCGGCTCGCCGCCCTCGGTGGTGCGCAGGCCCACCGCCTCGGTGCGGTGCGACACCAGCTCGACGCCCGCCGACAGCCCGCCGTCGGCCTCGTAACGCAGCCAACGGATCACGCCGAGCATCCATTCCGGGTATTCGTCGGCGTCGGCGAAGGTCAGCCCGACCAGTTCGCCCACCCGCGCGCGGATCTGGCTGGCCTGCGACCAGGCCATGCGGTAGCCGCCCAGGCTCTGGTCGAGCACGCGCGCCTCGTGCACCGGCACGCGCGAGGCGTCGGTGGCCGCGCCCGCCCAGGAGGCACGGTCGACGATATGCACGACGTGCTGCGCGGCCTGGCGCATGAAGGCCTCGAAGTCGCGCTGGCCGGCCAGGTAGAAGTGCAGGCCGCTCAAGCCGAACACAGTGCGCAAGGAATGGCCGCCGGGCAGGCGCACGTGACTGCGCGCCGCCGACAGACCGAAGGAGCGGCGCAGGCGCTCGAGCATCTCCACGCCCACGCGGATGCCGGGGCCGCGCGGCGGCATCAGGTCGGCCTGGCCCTCGTGCTCGCGCTGCAGGGCGGAGTCCACCTCCGAGACGAAGGCGGCCATGTCCAGCCACTGCAGCGGCGTCTCGCCGACCACGCCCGGGCCGGGGCCGCGATCGGCGTCCTCGGGCACCACCGGCGCGTTGTCGCGCGGCGGCCGCGAGGCGACCACGCAACGCGGCGCGAACTCGCGCGTGGCGCGCCACAGCAGGTCCTGTTCCTGCTGGCTGAAGGCCAGCGGGTGGGTGATCGCCATCAGCAGGGCTTGCAGATACTGCACCCGGGCCTCGACCGGCGCGCCGGCCAGCCCGTCCTCCACGGGCTTGGCGTCGAGACGGGTCTCGACCGCGAACTGGTACACCCGATGCAGCCCTTGCCAGACGCCCGGCGCGGGGGCGCGATAAACGCGCCAAGCCGTCGCGAGCGCCTGCACGTAGTGCCAGGCGGCGCGTGCCAGCGCGGTGGCGACCGTGCCGCCACGCAGCATCGGCACGCTTCCGGCCGGTGCGCACAGCTCCACCGCGGCCAGGCGATAGCCCGCGGCGAGCGCGAGGTGGAAGGCCTCCACCTGCTGGGCGGCGGCAGCCTTGGGCGCCGCCAGCGGCAACGCACTGCCAGCGTACTCGCGCTTGAGCAGCACGAGCGATTCGCCGATCGCGGGCCGCAGTTCCTCCAGCACCGACAGGCGCTGCGACCCGTCGAGCTTCTGCCCGGCCAGGCTGTCGAGCGCCTGGGCCAGGCTGGCTTGGGTCGCCGAGGCGTTGGCGCGCGGCAAGGCCGCCACCCAGGCGCGGGTCTTGCGCGCATCCGCCGCCAGCGGTGCGCCGCCCAGGCCGCGGGGACCGGGGATTCCCTCGCCGAGCAGGCGGTAGCTTTGGCTCATGCAGCGCTCCTTTGCGTGACGCAGTGCCGAGTTTACGCGAAGGGGCTCGGGCCCGGCCAACCCCGGGAGCACACCGGGCTTAGGTAGAACTACGAATGGCAGCCGCCGGCGGCCGGACGAACAATGGCCGCATTCCGGAGCCTCGCGCCCGCTCCCTCCGTGCCCGACCCGACCATGCCATCCCGCAGCGCCACCGCCGGCTTCACCCTCATCGAAGTGGTCGTGACCCTGGCGGTCATGTTCAGCTTCTTCCTGATGGCGATCCCGTCGTTCGCGACCATGCGCCAGCGCGCCGCGCTGCGTGGCGCCGGCGACGAAGTACTGGCGTTCTGGAACGAGGCGCGCTTCGAGGCGGTCAAGCGCAACCAGCTGGTCAAGGTGGGGGTGATGCGCGTGGGCACCGAAGGCTTTTGCCTCGGCGCCGCCACGACCACCAACGAGGCCGACACCCTGCCCTGCGACTGCAGCCAGGCCACGCCCAGCTCCAACGTGTGCGACGTGGCCCGCTATCCGGCCGACCAGGCCGAATGGAACAAGGTCCGGTTGGCCGGCGCTTCCATGGGCGGCAGCACCTCGCTCAGCGACCTCAAGCCGGTGGTGATCGAGCCCAAGCGCACCGTGCTGACCGATCCCGCCGACAAGGGCACGATCCAGCTCGACGCGCCCCCTGGCCAGTTGCACTACAAGCTCAACCTGAGCATCGACCGCCTCGGCCGCGGCCTGCTGTGCGAATCCACGCACGCGACCGCGCGCCTGCCCGACTACGACACGCGCCGGTGCGCGGACTGATGGCCGCGCCCCGTCGCCAGCGCGGATTCGGCCTGGTCGAGCTGATGGTCTCGATCGTGCCCGGCCTGGTGGTGTCCGGCGCCGCCGTGGCCTTCGTCGTCTCCAGCCTCGGCTCGAACGCCGACTTCGTGCGCGCGACCCGCTTCAACCAGGACCTGCGCAGCAACATGGACTTCGTCACCCGCGAGCTGCGCCGCGCCGGCTACGACGAGAATGCGCTCAAGTACATCGCGCTGAGCGCCAGCAACAACAGCGTCTCCCCCTTCGCCACCATCAAGGTGGTGCGCGACGCCGCCGACAACAGCTGCGTGATCTACGCCTACGACGGCAAGACCGCCGCCAGCGGCGGCGCCGGCGGCCCCGGCAAGATCGACGTCGCCGCCGGCGAAGTGCGCGCCATCCGCCGCATGACCCGCTCCGTCAACGGCCGCCTGATCGGGGTGATGGAAGTGGCGCAGACCAGCGCCGCCGCACCGTCGCTCGACTGCGACGCCGCCGGCCCCGACTACACCAACTACCCGGCACTGTGCAACGACGCCACCGGCTGGTGCCCGCTGAGCGACCCGATGCAGATCGACATCACCCGCTTCCGCATCGTCGACGCCTCGGTGTGGACGCCGCCGACGCAGGTGGCCTATGGCTCCAAGGTCCGCGACCTCGACCTGACCATGGGCGGCGTGCTGGTGGGCAAGAACGAATACGTGCGCGAGATGCAGTCCAGCGTCCGCGTTCGCGCCGAGTGCCTGCGCCCCGTGGCCTCGCTCTCGACGCCCGACACCACCGGCACTCTGTGCGACACTGCCCCGGGAACCTGACCCGAACGAGACGACGTTCCACCCAATGCCGATGCGTCATCCCACCGCAGGCCGACCCCCGCGACAGCGTGGCCTTGCCACGCTGCTGGTGGCGCTCGTCATCCTGGGCATCCTGACGATCATCGTCCTGTACTCGACGCATGTCGCCTTCTTCGAACAGCGCACCGCGGTCAACGAAAACCGTTCGCGCTTGGTGGAGCAGGCGGCGGAGTACAGCATCAACCTCACGGGCGAGTACCTGAAGGCCAACCGCGATTACCTGATCTCGCGCACCGGCGGATCGGCGACCACCGGCGGCTGGCTGGCGTCCACCGCGGCCACCGGGCGCAAGTGGGTCGCCTGCTCCAGCGTGAGCGGCTTCCCCGCCATCCCCAATCTCGCCGACGGCACGCCGCATCCGTGCATGGCCGAGCGTGACGCCGCCGCCTCCACCGATTACCCGACCACGGTCGGCACCGGCGGGCGCCGCGGCCAGCTCTATTTCTGGAGCAGCGACGGCACCAGCGCGCCGGCGGCGCTGGCCGTGCCCTACGCCGACCTGATGCCGACGGCCGCCCGGCTCGAGACCACCGGTGTCGGCGGGACCGCCGCGCTGCCGGCGCAGACCAGCGTGCGCGCGCTGCTGTGCCGCATCGACAGCGCGCTGCCCACCCCGGCCTGCCGCGCGGACCCTGCCAAGGGCAACCGCATCGCCGTCACCCTGATCGCCAACGTCACGCTCGCCGGCGAGAACTCCACCTCCACGGTGAAGGAGACCTGGGCGACACTGGGCGCCATCGATTCCAACTCGGCCGTGCCGCTGATCGCCACCGGCCTGCTGAGCACCGGCGGCACCATCACCATCGTTCCCAACCCGAACGCGGGAGGCTACGGCCTGCCCGGCTCGCTGTGGTCGCCCAACGACGTGCAGGTGGAGAACTCCACCGGCGGCGGCACCGCCAACATCGCCTCGTGCTTCATCCAGGATTTCATGAAGGGCGAAATCTCGCCGACCCTGGAGCGCGCCAAGGAAATCTGCCCGACCACCGGCAGTTCGCCGCCCTGCCATTGCCCCTCGGCCAAGTCGGAGGACGAGTACTGGCTGTCCGGATCGGCGAGCGGCTCCAAGCGCGAGAACATCGACGTGCTCGACCGCGACGGCAACGCCGGCGCCGCCGGCAGCCCGAAGCCGCCGGACATCCAGTTCTTCCCGGGGTCCGGGCCGTCGGACGTCACCAACCCGCTGAGCACGCCGATCGCGCTCGACCGCCACGTCGGCGCCGCGCCCAATACCGTGCTCTCCAATGCCTCGGCCGCGTCGGACGACTCGCTGTTCGAGTGGATCTTCGGCGTGAACTACGTGGTCGCCGACGGCGACGTCAACGGCGTGACCCTGGCCAACTGCGGGCCGGCCTCGCCGCCGACCCAGAACTGCGCCGACTACGCCCTGCGCAACGACCTCGGCGCCACCGTCATCGAGGGCGACTGCGCGGCCAACCAGTTCAGCCCGCAGTCCTTCGGCCTGTACTACGTGACCGGCAACTGCGTCATCGACGGCGTCACCGCCGGCTCCAAGAACGCGCCGGTCATCATCGTGGTGTTCGGCCAGGCCACGCTCAAGAATGCGACGCTGTTCGGCATGCTGTTCGTGCATTCGGACAACATCGGGATCGAGAACGCCTCGTCCGGCTACCGCATGGACATGCAGGGCGCGACCATTTTCGGCTCGCTGGTGGTCGAGGGCGACATCTCGATGACCGGCAACACGGTCATCGTGTACGACGACACCTCGCTCAACAACGACCCGTACAAGCTGCCCACCAAGGCGCGCTTCGCCCGGGTTCCCGGCAGCTGGCTCGATCGCCAGCAGGGATTCTGACGTGGCCGTGCACCGCTCTCGCCAGCGCGGGTTCAGCCTGATCGAGGTGCTGGTCGCCGCGGCCGTGCTTTCGATCGGCCTGCTGGCGCTGGCCACGTTGCAGATGTCGCTGGTGCGCACCTCGGCCGACTCCAAGGCGTACACGGTGGCCATGGCGCTGGCCAAGGACAAGCTGGAGGAGCTGCGCACCTTCGCCGGCGTGCGCGGGACCCGCTCCTACCAGGCCCTGACCGACGGCGCCGATGCGCCCGGCAACGTCGGCGGCGTCGAGTACGCCCGCGGCTGGACGATCACGCGCTACGTCTACAACCGCGACCCCGACGGCAACCCGGCGACCGCCGACCGCGCCTTCCTGTCCTACGCGACCGACACCGGCGACACCCCCAACCCCTACAACGGCAACACCGCCACCGGCTGGGTGGACGACAACGAGTTCAAGCGCGTCGCCGTGCGGGTCACCTGGGTGGACAGCACCGGCGCGACCCAGACGGTGGCGCTGGAGGACGCGGTCGCCTCGCTGTCGCCCAGCGACAGCGCGCTGATTTCGCGCAGCGGCTCGGCGGTGATCCCGCGCACCGTCGAGGTGGTGATCAACGACCCCACCCTGACCGATGGCGTGGCCAATGGCGTGATCCCGCTGGCCCTGAGCAGCGACGCCGGCGTTGACGGCACCAGCACCGCCGCCACCAACCCGCAGCCCAAGCTGCTGGGCGCCGACTACCGCGTGGCGGAGACGCGCTACAACATCCTGACCTACGGCGCCGTCAGCAACGGCACCGCCACCGCGCAGTCCAAGATCGAGACCGTGGTGGTCGGCTGCACCTGCAGCTACTCGCTGGCCAGCACGGCGGCCGTGCGCCGGCCCGCCTACTGGAACGGCTACCGCTACGCGCCGCCGGAACGCGGCGTCAACACCGCGCCGGCCGGCTGGACCCAGGCCGACAACGAGAGCCCGCATTGCACGGTCTGCTGTCGCGACCACCACGACCAGGTCAACGGGTCCGACGTCACCAACAACGGCCCGAAGTTCGACCCGCGCCGGGCCAGCCACCAGCACTACCGTCACGACAGCGCCGGCGGCCTGGTGAGCGCCAACAACGCCGGCACCTACGAGGAAAGCTGCCGGCTGGTGCGCGTGGACGGCGTATACCGGGTGACCCCGGACGCCTACACCGACCAGCTCAACCTGCTGGAGACGAAGAACGACGCCAGCAGCACGCCGTACATCCCGACCGCCCAGGCCACCAGCAACTACCAGGCCTTCGCGCTGAAGCTGCTGGACGCGCGCATCGTCAACGTCACCGGCACCGGCACGCTCAACAACAGCCCGTCTTCCAGCACGGTCGCCGCGCTGGAGGATCCGGTGCCGGCCACCTTCCCCAGCAGCTCGATCAACGAGCCGGCAACCATCAGCATCGACAACGGCCAGCAGAAATGGCTGCACGCCCGCGGCCTGTACATCGACTGGCTCGAGCCGGAGGTCGTCAACGCCATCGTCCAGGCCAAGACCCTGTGTGCGATCGACACCGCGCCGGGCGGTTGCGCGTCCTCGCTGGCGAAGAAGGAGGCCGCGGTGTTGCGCCTGATCCCCTTCACCTCGATCAACCTGACCGAGATCGCCAACTGGACCCCGGCCAAGCCCTCCGACCTCGGCGGCCAGGACGTGCTGGTCTACAACAACCTGCTCAAGTGCACGGTGCCGGCGGCCGACGGCGGTCCGGCCACCGGTTGCACCGCGACCGTCAACGGCAGCACGGTGGCCATCGACCCCTCGCGCCCCGTGCGCGGGCTCGTGCAACGCATCCAGGCCAGCGCCGGCGCCGGCAACCGGCCCTCGGTGCTGGCCGGCATCTATCCCTCGAATTCGACCTTGGCCGCGCTGATCGCCACGATCGACCCGGATGAAGGCGCCGCGATCAGCGACCACCAGGACTTCCTGATCAGCGGGCTTTCGGGCGGCGGGACCACCGCCTCCTACAAGGTCGTCATCGGCGGCACCTATCCACTCAGCAGCGGTGCGCGACCGGTCATCGACACCTCGCCGGCTTCGTCGTATGTCTACCAGTCGGGCACCCCCGCCACCGGCTACACCTTGCCCAACCCGATCACGGTCACGCCGAACCCGGTGATGTTCGGCGTGCCGGTGACCTTGCGCGTGAAGAACTACAACTACGCCCAGACCGTGCTGACCGAATCGCCCTCGATCGCCTGCACCGGCCCCTACGGCAACAAGACGCTGACCTCGTCGAGCACCAACACCAACCTGCTGTTGAACAAGCAGACCGTGTGCAAGAACTACACGATCAGCGCGGTGGCGGTGAACAACGTCGCGGTGTCGGGCGCGCCCTTCCCGGTCGCGTCCACCGGCTCGCCGTCCTCGCCCGACGGCTCGCTCACCGAGTACACCACCATCACCCTGCCGGCGATCAATGCCAACGACGTGATCACCCTGACCACCTCCACCGGCAGCGACACCCTCCCGACCGCCACCTGCACCTACGTGGCCAGCGACATCACCGGCAGCGGCGGCTGGAAAGGCAGCGCCACGCCGACGGTCACGCCCGGCAGCTGCCCGCCCTGAGTCGCCTGGCCCGGTAGAATCGGGCCCATGGACGAACTGCTGCGCGAACGCCCCGTGCTCAAGCCGGCGCAACTCAATGCGCTGGCCCGCGACCTGCTGGAAGGCAGCTTCGCCTCCGTGTGGGTACAGGGCGAGATCAGCAACTTCTCGCGGCCGGGATCCGGCCATGTCTACTTCACCCTGAAGGACGATCGCGCGCAGGTTCGCTGCGCGTTGTTCCGGCAAAAAGCCGCCTACCTGCGGTTCGTGCCGCGAGACGGCGCGCTGGTGCTGGTGCGCGGCCGCCTGACCCTGTACGAGGCCCGGGGCGACTACCAGCTCGTGCTCGAGCACATGGAGGAAGCCGGCGAAGGCGCCCTGCGCGCGGCCTTCGAGGCGCTGAAGGCGAAGCTCGCGGCCGAGGGCCTGTTCGACGCCGGCCGCAAGCGCGCCGTGCCGCGGTTGCCGCGCCGGCTCGGCGTGCTGACCTCGCCCAGCGGTGCAGCGGTGCGTGACGTGCTGCACGTGCTGGCGCGACGCTTCCCGCTGCTCGAGGTCGACGTGCTTCCGGTGCCGGTGCAGGGCGCGAACGCGGCGGCGGAGATCCGCGCGATGCTAGGGCGCGCCGGCGCCAGCGGGCGATACGACGTGTTGCTGCTGACCCGCGGTGGCGGTTCGCTCGAAGACTTGTGGAGTTTCAACGACGAGGCACTGGCCCGCGCGGTGGCCGCCTCGCCGGTGCCGGTGGTGTCGGCGGTCGGCCACGAAATCGACTTCAGCCTGACCGACTTCGCCGCCGACCTGCGTGCGCCCACGCCGTCCGCGGCGGCGGAGATGCTGGTGCCCGATGCCGCCGATCTCGCCGCGGGCCTGGCGCATGCGCGGCGGCGGCTGGACGCCGCGCTGGAACGCCTCGCCGGCAGCCTCGCCCAGCGTACCGACCGCGCGTGGCTGCGCCTGCGCGCGCTGAGCCCGGGGGCGCGTCTGGAGCGCGGTGCACACCGGCTCGCGCTGCTGCACACCCGCCTCGACCGCGCCCTGGCGGCTGCGATGGAGCAGCGACGGCGGCGCGTGCGCGAAGCACGGCTGTCCCTCGACACGGCCAATCCGAAACGCCGCCTCGCCGAGCGGGCGCGGCGGGTCGAGGCGGCCGTGCGGCAGCTGCACGCCTGCGGCGCCCGCGGCCTGCAGCGCCGCCAGGACCGGCTGCAGGCACTGGCGCGGGCGCTGCATTCGCTCAGTCCCCTGGGCACGCTGGCGCGCGGCTACGCGATCCTGCGCGACGAGGCGCAGGGAACGCTGGTGCGCAGCGTGCACGAGGCCACGACGGGACGACGCCTGCGCGCGCGCGTGGCCGACGGCGAGTTCCACGTGCAGGTCACGGATCGGGGAGGCGGCGGCTAACCCCATCCGGCGGCGCCGGGCGTTCAAGGCTTCGAACCCACCCGGAGTCCACGCCATGCGCCGCTCGCCCCTGCTGCTCGCCATTTCCCTCGCCCTGCTCGCCGGATGCCAGTCGGCGCCGCGCGTCGAACCGCCCGTGGCCGATGCGACGCCAAATCCCGAGGAAGTCCTGCCCGTCCTCCTGGAGGCGCCGGCCGCCGCGGAAGCCCAGGCGGATGCCGCGGTCGCCTTCGCCGGGCAGAAGGTCGCGCGCGAGGAACTTCGCGCCAGCCAGCAGCAGGCGCGGACCAGGACCGCCGTCGGCGCCGTCGCACCGGCCGCGCCGATGGTGTCCTACCTGGCGCCGCCGCCCCCGCCGGCAGCGGTGGCGATGGCCGCCGACGCCAACACCGAGCACTACGCCGAAGTCGAGGACAACCCGATCCACCTGGCCGCCGAGCAGCCGGTCAGCACCTTCTCCATCGACGTGGACACCGGCAGCTACAGCAATGTGCGGCGGATGCTGATGGCCGGCGTGCGCCCGCCCGCCGACGCGGTGCGCGCCGAGGAAATGATCAATTACTTCGACTACGGCTATGCCGCGCCGGGCGACCGCGCGCAACCCTTCCGCGTCACCACCGAACAGGCGCCCGCGCCCTGGAACGGAAAGCATCGCTTGCTGCAGGTCGGCATCCAGGGCTACCGCGTGCCCGCGGCCTCGATTCCCGCGGCCAACCTCGTGTTCCTCATCGATACCTCGGGCTCGATGCAGGATGCGGACAAGCTGCCGCTGCTCAAGCGCAGCTTCGCCGAGCTCACCCGCCGCCTGCGCCCGCAGGACCGGGTGTCGATCGTGGTCTATGCCGGCAGCGCCGGCCTGGTGCTGCCGCCGACACCGGGGAACCGCCAGGACCTGGTCCTGGCCGCGCTGGACCGGCTGGAAGCCGGCGGCTCGACCAACGGCGGCGAAGGCCTGCAGCTGGCCTATGCGCAGGCACGCGCCGCCTTCATCCGCAACGGCGTCAACCGCGTCGTCCTCGCCACGGACGGCGATTTCAACGTGGGCACCTTCGACCAGCGCGCGCTCGAGACCATGGTCGCCGACCAGCGCAAGTCCGGCGTCGCGCTCACCACGCTCGGCTTCGGGACCGGCAACTACAACGACGCGATGGCCGAGCGCCTGGCCGACCTCGGCAACGGCAACCACGCCTACGTCGACTCGATCGACGAGGCGCGCAAGGTGCTGGGTGAAGAGCTGTCCGCGACCATGCTCACCATTGCCGAGGACGTGAAGATCCAGGTCGAGTTCAATCCCGCGGTGGTAGCCGAGTACCGCCTGATCGGCTACGAGAACCGCGCGCTGCGCCGCGAGGATTTCAACAACGACAAGGTGGACGCGGGCGAGATCGGCGCCGGCCACGACGTCACCGCACTGTACGAAGTGACCCTGGTCGGCGCGGGAGGCGCCAGCGTGGATCCCTTGCGTTACCGCAAGGCGCCGGCGGCGGGCGCGAATTCCGGCGAGCTGGCCTGGCTGCGGCTGCGCTACAAGCGCCCCGGCGAGGCCTCGAGCCAGCTGGTCGAGTCGCCGATCCGCATCGCGGATGCGAAGTCCACGGCCAGCCCCGCGTTGCGTTGGTCGGCGGCCGTCGCCGCCTACGCCGACCTGCTGCGCGGCGGTACGCACATGGGAACCTTCGGTTGGGACCAGGTGCGCGCACTGGCCGCGGGCGCCCGCGGCGAGGATCCGCAGGGCTTGCGCACGCAGTTCCTCGAGTTGGTCGATCGCGCCAAGGCCGTCACCGGCGCGGCGCCCGGCGTGGCGGTTTCGCCCTGACGCCATGGCGACCCGAAGCCCCCTCCGCCGCCGGCTATGCGCCGGCGGCAAAGTTCCGTACGCTGGCCGGGATGCTGCAGCCCGAGCCGACCGACGAGGAACTGATGCTGGCCTACGGCGGCGGCGACGGCTCGGCGTTCGAAGCGCTTTACGCGCGCCATCGCGGCCCGCTGTTCCGTTTCATGTTGCACCAGGTGCGTGAGCACGCCACCGCCGAGGAGCTCTACCAGGACGTCTGGCAGCGGGTGATCACCGCCCGCGCCCGCTACCGGCCGGAGGCGAAGTTCAGCACCTGGCTGTTCCAGATCGCGCACAATCGGCTCGCCGACCACTGGCGCGCCTTGCAGCACCGCCCCGCGGCCCCCATCGATGCCCAGGAGCGCACCGAGCGCGAGGCCGACCCCGATGAACCGGAGCGCACGCTGTCGGCCTTCGAGGAACGGCGCCGGCTGCAGCTCGCGCTGCAGGAGTTGCCGGAGGACCAGCGCGAGGTCGTGCTGCTGCGCCTGGAGCAGGAACTCACGCTGGAGCAGATCGGCGAGATCACCGGCGTTGGCCGCGAAACCGTCAAGTCACGATTGCGCTATGCGCTGGACAAACTGAGGCAACGACTCAAGCCATGACCGGACCGTCGCACGAACCGCTGGACGAGCAGGAGCGCGAACTCGCGCGGATCCTGCGCGCCCTGCCGGGCGCGGAGCCGCCGGCTGCGCTGGACCAGCGCATCCTGCGCGCGGCCGCCGACGCCGCGGCCTCGTCGCGTCGCCCGGTGCGGCGCTGGCTGGCCTTCGGCGGCGCCGGCTGGGGCATCGGCAGCGCCGCGGCCGCGGTGCTTGCGCTCGGCGTGGGCTGGCACCTGCTCGACCCGTCGCGGGAGCTGCCGATGGAACGGGTTGCACCCGCGCCTTCGCCCGCGCTGGAGGCCCCGGTCACCGTGGACCTGGGACCGCCTTCGCCGGCAGCGGAGCGTGCGGCGCCCGCGGCGGCCCCCGTCGTCGAGGCTCCCGCCCCGCCTCGCGCGCGCGCGGCCCCACGGAACCGGCGCGAGCCAGACCAGGCGCCCGCTTTCGCCGCCCCGCCCCCGCCGCCGCCACCACCGGTCGCCGCAACAGCGCAGGACGCGGCCAGCGCCCTGGGTCAAACGGCGGCCGGGGCTCCGGCGGCGTCCGCGCAACCCTC
>CBININ010000037.1:0-12765 GCA_966250755.1 uncultured Gammaproteobacteria bacterium
ATGCCCAGGCTGGTGCTGGACTTGCGCTCGGCGGCGTCGCTGATGGCCTTGGCGATGCCGAAGTCGGTCACCACCACGTGCTTGCCGTTGTAGAGGATGTTCTCCGGCTTGATGTCGCGATGGACGATGCCCTGCGCGTGCGCGTAGGCCAGCGCGTCGGCGACCTCGGCCAGCAGCTTGGCGACCTTGGGAAAGGGCAGCAGGCCCTCGGCCATGCGGTCGCGCAGGCTTTGGCCGTCCACGTAGGGCATGACGTAGTAGAGCAGCCCGGCGGCCTCGCCGGAGTCGTGCACGGTGAGGATGTGCGGGTGGTGCAGGCCGGCGGCGATGCGGACTTCGTCCTCGAAACGCTCCGGGCCCAGGGCCGCGGCCACCTGCGGGTTCAGTACCTTTATCGCGACGCGGCGGTGGTGCTTCAGGTCCTCGGCCAGGAAGACGGTGGCGCTGCCGCCGGCGCCGATTTCGCGCTCGATCCGGTACTTGCCTTCGAGGGCGGCGACGAGCCGCTGCGGAATGGCGTCTGAGGTGGTCTCCATGCGCGATCCGAGCCTTCCCCAGGTGGACTGCGGGAAAGGTTAGCACGGTCGTTCAGGATTGGCGGAGCAGCAGCGGCAAGGCTTGCTCCGCTCGCAACGATCAGGACAACTCGGCCATGGCGCGGGTGATCCAACGCGCGGCTTCGCTGTCGGTCCGTTCGTAGATGCCGCCGTAGCCGCAGGCCCTGGGCGCCGGTGTGACCGAGCGCGAGGTGACGCCCGCCAGCAGGAAGGCGTTGGACGACGCGACGCCGGCGGAGCCGTCGGCGGCGACCAGCAGCGGTCCGCCGCTGTCGCCGCTGCAGGTGTCCGGTGTATGCCTTTCGCCGGCGACGGTTTCGCGGCCTGGCTGGCAGCCGAAGCGCGTCGACGCCTCGGGAACGCCGCCGCGGCAGTCGCGATTGATCACCGGCACCGCGGCTTCCTGCTTGCTGGTCGCCATCACCACGCCGTCGCGATCGATCGTTCCGAAGCCGACGACGCGGTAGCTGCGCGCCCGGGCGATCAGGCTGTCGGGCGCGAGTCGGATCGGGGCGACATCGCGCACGTCCGCGTTGAGCTTGAGCACCGCCAGGTCCATGCCCGTGCGTGCATCGCCGCTGCCGCATACCAGGCCTTCGCGATGCGCGGTGACGCGATAGTACAAACCCGCGGCCGGGCCCTGGGTGGCCCCAGGATCGGTCCCCACGAACACATTGCTGGCGATGCCGTCGCACACGCAATGCGCCGCCGTCAGCACGAGGTTCGGCGCAACCAGGGTGCCGGTGCAGGAGGGCGTCCGCTGGAGGCCGCGGGTGATGCCCACCACGGCAAGCAAGGCGCCGGCGCGCACCGGTTTGCCGTCGACGATCTCGATCTGGAAGTCCATCTGCGCCGACTCGGTCGCGGCGGCCACGGCCTTCGGCGGCGCTGGAGCGTCTGCCAATTCCGTGGCGATCCCGGGTGCCGGAGGCGTCGAGGGAGCGCAGGCTGCCGTCGCCGCCAGGCAGGCGAGCAGGAAGGCTCGCCGTCGGATCACTTGAACAGATGCTCGACGCGTCGGACCGACTGGTACCCGCCGTGGGTGGCCACCGCCCCGGCGCGGACCATCCGCCCCGTGGCCGGTTCGAACAGCGAGTAGGCGACCGCCGTTCCACCCATCGTGTACAGCGGGGGTCCGCCCAGGAAGGTCCAGAGGCCCTTCTTGCTGTAGTAGGCGCCGACCTGCTTCTCCGATAGCAGCAGGACGAGTTGGTTCGGATCCGTGAGCCGGGCGTGCAAGGCGGTTTGGGAAGCGATCCGCACGACCAAGGGCGACTTGCCCGCCTCCACCGCGACCAGGGTGTTCGCGAACGTGGCGTAGGCGGCCAGCGCCTTGGTCGCGCTGGCGTCGAACAGCTCGTAGCGCCGCGCGGCGGGCCCGGCACGGTCGTCGTCGGCCTTGTGCAGTTCGATCGCGCGCGCCTTGGCGACCTCCTGCGCGGCCGCGATGCCGTCCGCCAGTGCCTGCAGCGTGCCGACCCGCGTGAGGATGCCGTCGAGATTGAAAGCGGTCTGGCTGGACGGTCGCAGGAAGCGCGGGCCACCGGGTACATCCTGGTACGCCTCCGCAAGGGCGTAGAGCATCAGGTCGGTGGGCGCGGTGACGCCCACGCCGCCGAACGCATAGTCGTTCTGGAAATAGCTGCCCAGCTTGGCCAGCGCGTCGACCGTGGCGCCGACCTGCGTCAGGCTACGCTCGCCGCCGCTGTCCTGGCCGCCTTTTCCCGCCTTGATCACGATGTCCTGCTTGACGGCCTCCTCGTACAGGCCCCTTGCGCGGGTCATCGCGGCGGTGAGCTGCTTCTCCTGCACGTTGAACAGCATCGCGTCCGAGGTGGACAACTCGTCCATCGAGCTGACGAGCAGGATGTCCTTGCCCGCCATCGGGTCCTTGCCCCAGTGCAACTCCGCGCGAATCAGGTCCGCGGCTTTCTTGCTGGCGCGAGTGACCAGCAGCAGGGCTTCGGCCTTGCCCGCATCCGTGTTGAGGGTGACCGCGCCGGTGACGTTGGTCTGGCCGGTCACCGTGCCGACGGATGCCTTGGCCGCCGCATTCTCTGCTTCGTACTGCGCGGTCTTGGCCTTGGCGGCCGCTTCCGCGGCCTGGGCTGCGGCGGCTTGTGCCTTGTACGCCTGCTCCACGGCGGCCCAGTCGGTCGCGGGGGCCGCGGGTCCGGTGGGACCGGGTGTCTGGCAGAGGGCAGCGGGTGCCCACGCCATGAATGCCGCGCACAGCACAACAGTCGACGGCTTGCCTCGCATGCGATTCCCCTGAAAGAGTGCGTCGTCCGGGCTCCCCGCCCTGACCCGACCGTCCGCGCATCGAAGCACCAATGCGCGTGGACTTCAACGGAAAAACCTCACACCCGCGGGGCAAAGCGGCACGGTCGCATTGACGCGCCCGCGAGCCGGTGCGAACAATGCCCACGGACAGCCACCCGGGGAGGGGTGCATGGCCCTCGCGAAACTGGCGCAGCGCCTGCGCGCGCACGACTGGCTGGCGGCGCTGATCGAGCTGCTGATCGTCATCGTCGGCATCCTGGTCGCGCTGCAGGTCAGCAACTGGAACGAGGAGCGCGCCGAGCGCCGGCGCGGCGAGGCGTATGCGCGTCGCATCCACGTGGACCTGGCCTCGGACCGCGCCAACATCGCTTCCACCCGCGCGTTCTGGAAGCAGGTGATGGACTACCAGCGCGCGGCGATCGCGAATGCCGAAAGCGGCGCGCTGGTGGACGGCTCGGCCTGGAAGACCGTGCTGGCCTGGTACCAGGGCGGGCAGATCCGACCGCTGGAACTGGAAGACACCACCTTCGCCGAGATGCGCGACGCCGGCGACCTGGGCCTGGTCCGCGACGAGACCCTGCGGCACGACCTGGCCGGCTACTACCGCATCACCGGCGGCGGGCTGACCGGGCAGATCCTCAAGCACGACCCGGCCTTCCGCGTGCAGATCCGCGGCATGACCCCGACGCCGGTGCAGGAGTACATCTGGGCAAAATGCTTCGAGCAACTCGAGGGCACCGACCAGCGCCTGCTCGATTGTCCCGCGCCGATCGGCGAGGCCGAGGCCGGCGCGATCCTGGCGACCTATCGTGGCGATCCGACCCTGCTGCAGAACCTGCGCTACTGGAACACCTGGATGGGCGTGAGCATGATGGTGCTCGAGCAGGCGAGCCGCCGCGCAGGCGAGCTCGACGCGAGATTCCTGCCCTAGTGCCGCGTGGCGTCGGTGGTGCCGCCTTCGTCGGTGTCGGCCTTCGGCGCCAGCTCCGCGGCCATCGACTCGAGCCGCTCGATCTCCGCTTCCAGCGCGTCGTGCAGCTCGGCCTGGCGCGTCATCAGGTCCTCGATGTGGTCGGTTTCCTTGAGCTTGCTCAGCTCGCCGTCGAACAGCATCCATTGCGCCGTCAGGCGCTCGACATTGGCCTTGGAGTAGTGGCGCATTTCCTTGAGCTGGTTGAGCACGTCGCCGACGTGTTCGTGCGGCTGCTTGCTGGTCGCCGTCATGGGGGCCTCCTGGCTGGTGACTACCCGTCGAGGGTACTAGCGCCAAGCTGGCTGGCAGCGAAACGCGCGCCCGGCGATGGATCAGCGCGCGTCGGTGCGCGGCTGGCGATTGCTGCTGTGATCGACCGACGTGGCGGCCGCGCCTTCGTCGATGGCGCGGGCCGACGCCGCTGCGGCGGCGCCTTCCGGGGCGCGGGTGGAGGCCGGTGATGCGGGAAGGTCAGCCGGTCGCGACGGCGTTTGCGCTTGCGGCTGCGAGCAGGCCTCGCACAAGGCGAGCGCGAACAGGGCGGGCATCCAGTGCGTGCTGATGGTCGGTTCCCCAAGCGGTGCCAGGCCGCCCCATCATGCCGGTGCCGCGCGGCGGCGTGTAGGTAAATACTCCACACCGCAGCGCAGCATGTCCCTCACCCCGTCGTCACCCGCGGCGTGCGGATGCGCACGGCTTCACGCACCGCCTTCACCACCACGTCCACGAGCAGGATCGCGATCACCAGCACCAGCGCGCCGCGCGCACCGTCGTTGGTGGCCCTGGCCTGGAACATCGGGCCGGCGGCGATCCACCACGCCAACAGCGCGATGAAGGCCAGGCTGGTCAGCATGTCGAGGTGGCGCGTGAGCGTGGACCAGCGGCCACGCGCATACACCCAGGCCAGGGTCGCGAAGGACGCGAGCCACAGCGGCAGCGCCAGCCACGCGCGCGAGTGCAGGAAGCCGGTGTCGAAGGCCAGCACCTGCGCCAGCGGCGTGGGCAGCGCGGGTGTGATCCACGGCAGCGCGCACATCAGCGCGACGCCGGCGGCGAAGGCGACCAGGCCCATGCCAAGCGCGCCGCGGTTGACGCGCTCGGGATCGAAGGTGCGCGGCGACCACGCTGCGGGTGTGAACCATCCGCGCTGCCTGACCGCTGCCTGCCCCAGGTAAGCCATCACCAGGAAGCCGGGCCACCACAGCGCGCCCAGGCCCCAGGTGAACCACCACGTCACCACGCGCGTCTCGCCGAAGACCTGCGGCAGCGTCAGCGCCCACTGCAGCAACACGCCGCCGATGGCCCATCGCACGAACGTGCGCGATTCGGAAGCCGGGATGATCACCAGCCCGGGCGGACGATAGCGTTCGGCGACCTCGGCCGGCGTGCCGAACTCGCGCAGCATCGCCAGCACCGTGGCGTCGTCGCCAGGGTTTTCGCGCTCGGCGAGCATGTCGTTCAACAGGCCGCGCAGTTCAAAGCCGATGCCCGTCCGGTCCTTGCCCGGCAGTCGGCGCAGCACGTCGGTCACGTAGGCTTCGATCACTTCGTTGCGCATCACGCGTCTCCTTGCAGCAGGGGCGCCATGGTCGCGGCGAGCGCGTTCCAGCTGGCGGTCAGTTCGGCGAGCAGCGCGTCGCCGGCGTCGTTCAAGCGGTAGTAGCGGCGGGGCGGGCCGTCCTCGATGCGCCATTCCGAGGCCAGCAGGCCCTGGCCCTCGAGCCGGCGCAGCAGCGGATAGAGCGTCCCTTCCTCGATTGGCATGCCCCGATCGGCCAAGGCCTGGCGCAGCGAGTAGCCGTACTGGGCCCGGCGCAGCTGGCTCAGGACGGCCAGCACCAAGGCGCCCCGGCGCAGTTCGAGTTCCAGCTTGGTGCGTGGCGTATCGCCGGTCTCACCCATGTGTCACCCCGTAGCGTTTGGCACACACTACATAGCAGCGCACAGCATGTCAAGCGAGCTCAGTCGCCGGCGAGGGCGGCCCACTCGGCGGGGGCGGCGAAACGGTGCGCGGGGCCGGTCGCCTCCAGGGCGGCGAGGCTGGCATAGCCCCAGGCCACGGCCCCGAAATCCATGCCGGCGGCGCGGGCGGCCTCGCCGTCTGCGGTCTGGTCGCCGATGTAGATCGCCCGCCGTGGTGCGACCGCGAGGCGCCGCGCCACCCGCCGCAGACGGCCGGCCTTGCCGAACATCGAGGCACCGCAGTCCACCGGGTCGAACAAGGGCAGCAATGGCGCACCCAGCACGCGCTCCACGTTCGCCCGCGAGTTCGAGGTCACCAAGGCAAGCCGCAGGCCACGCGCGTGCGCGGCGTGCAGCGCGTCGGCCACGCCCTCGAACAGCGGCACCGCCGCGGCCGCCTGCATGCGCGCGACGAAGTCGCGGGCCACCACGGGCAGCTTCCACGCCGGCAGCCGTGCACGATCGGCAAGGGCGCGGGTCGACATGCCCCGCAACGCCTCCACCTCATGCCCGGCCACCTCGGGGAAGCCGTGCTTGCGGGCCAGTTCGTTATGGATTCCGACGAAGAAGGGAAACGAGTCGGCGAGGGTGCCGTCGAAGTCAAACACGGCGAGGTCGTAGGGTCGGGTCATGTCGGGAGGCGAACCGTGATGGTGTCGGGGGTATGGCGCGGGCCTGGTGCCGACTGGTGCAAAAGGCCCTTGGCAGCGCCCCCTGTCGCAGCGATGATGCAGGCCAGATGGGGTCGCAAGAACGTAAATATTCCACACATGTTCCGGGAATGCGCCGGGACCCTCGAAGGGAACGCGATGCGCGAGGGTGATACCGGCCTGCTGTCCGACCACCTCCTCGCGCGCCTGTCCGAGCGCGGCGACGTGCGCACCTACCCGCGCGGCACCGTGCTGATCCAGGAAGGCGAGCGTTCCGATGCGCTCTACATCCTGCTGTCGGGCGAGCTGAAGGTCTATACCGTGGACGCGCGCGAGCGCGAGTTCGTCTACAACACGCTCAAGGCCGGCGAGTTCTTCGGCGAGCTCTTCCTCGACGGCGGCGCCCGTTCGGCCTCGGTGCGCGCGGTGACGACGGCCTTGTGCGTGATGGTGGACCGCGACGCGCTGCGCGGCTTCATGGCGGCCTACCCCGAGTTCGCCGAGCGCCTCGTGCTCAAGCTGATCGCGCGCCTGCGCCATGCCACCGCGCAGACCCGCAGCCTGGCCTTCGACGACGCCCGCGGCCGCACGATCGCCCTGCTGGGCTCGCTGATCGACGACGAGGAGGGCGTGCGGATGGTGCGCGCCGGGGTCACCCAGCAGTTCATCGCCGACCGCATCGGCGCCTCGCGCGAGATGGTCAACTACGTGCTGCGCGAGATGATCGCCAGCGGCCACCTGGCGCGGCGCGCCGACCGCCGCCTGGTCGTGCTGCGCGACCTGGTCGAAGCCGACGGCGACGCCTGAGCAGACAGGGCGGATCCGCGCCGACATGGTAGATCGTCGCCACTTCCTCGCCGGCGCGGGAGCCGCACCCTTGGTCGGGTGGGCCGGTACAGTGGGCGGCATGGACGCCTATGGACCCGAGCCTGGCCTGATCCACCTCAACACCGGCACCTATGGCCTGGTGTCGGCCGCCGTGTACGAGCGTACGACCGCGGCGATGCGCTTGTTCGAACGCAATCCCGTGGTGCATGGCTACAAGCTGGCCGCCGAGACGGTGCTGGGCCAGGCCGAGGCGGCGCGCGTGCGTTGCGCGACCCTCCTCAACGCCCGGCCCGAGGAAGTGATGGTGACGCACGGCACCGCCGATGGCCTGGGCCAGCTCGCCGGTGCGCTCGACCTGCGCGCGGGCGAGCACCTGCTCACCAGCGGCGCCGAGCACGACAGCGGCGTCCTGTGCTGGCGCTGGCTGGCGCGCCGGCGCGGCGGCGTGCTCGACGTGGCGCCGCTGCCGCCCGAGCTCACCGACCCGGCGGCCATCGTGCAGCGCTTCGCCGACGCCATGACGCCGCGCACCCGCGCCATCTGCGTCAGCGACGTGATCGCCTGGACCGGCCTGCGCCTGCCCCTGCGGGAACTGGCCGACCTCGCGCACGCGCACGGCGCGCTGCTGATCGTGGACGGCGCCCAGTCGCTGGGCCATGTCCCGGTGGATGTGCAGGCGATCGACTGCGATGCCTACGCCGGCAGCGGCCACAAATGGCTGCGCGGCCCCAAGGGCAGCGGCATCCTCTACGTCGCGCAGGCGGCGCAAGGGCCGCTCTTCCCGGTGGCGTGGGAGGATGCGAAGCGGCTCAACTCCGAGGCCATGGGCGGTTGCCCGCTGCCGATGGCGGTCGGTCTCGGCGCGGCCGTCGAGGCGTACCTCGCGCAAGGACCCGAGGCGGTGCTTGCGCACAATCGCGGCTTGCGCGCGCGCCTGCTGGACGGACTGCGCGGCATGCCGGGCGTCGAGCCGCTGGGTCCCGCCCCCGGCGCCGGCGACAACGGCCTGCTCGGATTCCGCCTGCCGGAGGGCATCGATGCGGCCGCGTTGCGCAAGACCCTGCTCGATCGCCACCGCATCAACGTGCGGCTGGTGGACAGGAAGCAGTGGCATGGGCTGCGCGCCTCGCTGCACGTGACCAACACCGCGTCCGACGTGGATGCCTTGCTGGCGGCCTTGCGCTTCGAGCTCGGACGATGATCGCGGCGAAGGCCGACTTCGCCCCCGCTTCACATTCAGGCCATCCCCGGGCCACGGCGGCGGCCTAGATTGGGCCACCTTCCAACGCGGGCCCGAGCATGAACACGATGACGAACGACCACGACACCGGATCCCGCGGCCACCTGTTGCGCTGGCTGGCCTGGGGCGGATCGGCCGTCCTGCTGGCCTTGCCCGCGATTGCGATGCACTGGCAGGTGGAAGGCGTGGACTGGACGGCTTCGGACTTCGTGGCGATGGGCGCGATCCTGGCGGTCGCCTGCGGCAGCTTCGAACTGCTGCTGCGGATGTCGGGGGACTGGCGGTACCGCGCCGCCGGTGCCGTGGCGGTCGGCGCCGGCTTCCTGCTGGTGTGGGCCAACCTCGCGGTCGGGCTGGTGGCGGAGGGGCCGAACCCCTTCAACCTCGGCTTCATGGGCGTGCTGGGGCTGGGCGTGGTCGGCGCGCTGGCGACGCGCTTCGACGCGCGCGGCCTGTCGAACACGCTGCTGGCAATGGCGGCGGTGCATGCCGGCGTGGCGGCCGTGGCGCTCGCCTTCGGCCCCGATCGGCTCGGGGCCATGCTCTCCGCACTGTGGCTGCTACCCTGGTTGCTGGCGGCGGCGCTGTTCCGGAGCGCGGGGCGGCAAAAGGTTTAAATGACTTCTGCCACGCGCGGCGTCCCCGCGCGTGCCAGCACAGTGCGGTCACTTTCGCATTGGTGGCCGCATGACCCGTACCCCGCTGTTCCTCGCCCTGCTGGCGCTTTCCGCCACCGCCCGCGCCCAGGCGCCCACGCCGACCCCCACCCCCGCTTCCGCGCCGATCGCGGCGCACGACATCCCGGCCCTGCCCGAAGGCATCGAGATCGACGGCAAGCTCGATGACGCCGCCTGGGCGCAGGCGGCCGAGTACGAGATGCCCTTCGAAATCAATCCCGGCGACAACGTGCCGGCGCCGATGGGGACCAAGGCGCGGATCGGCTACACGAAGGACGCGCTCTACGTGTCCTTCCGCGCGGCGGACCCCGACCCCTCGAAGATCCGCGCCCACCTGCGCGACCGCGACGCCGCCTACCGCGACGACTTCATCGGGATCATCGTCGACACCTTCGATGATCAAAGGCGCGCCTACGAGTTCTTCGTCAATCCGCTCGGCGTGCAGATGGACCTGATCAACGACCAGGCCACCCACAACGAGGACGACGCCTGGGACGGGCTGTGGACCAGCGCAGGCCGCGTCACCGCCGAAGGCTACGAAGTGGAAATGCGCATTCCCTTCAAGACCCTGCGCTTCCGCGATGGGCAGGACGCCAAGCGCTGGTCGATGCTGCTGTTCCGCAGCCTGCCGCGCAACGTGCGCCACCAGATCGCCAACAGCCCGGTGAGCCGCGACTCCAACTGCTTCCTGTGCACCTTCGAGAAGTTCGAGGGCATGGCGGGCGTGAAGCCGGGCCGCAACCTGGAAGTGGTGCCGACGATTACCATCGCGCGACCCGAATACCGCGACGCGCCGGGCGGCGCCTGGCAACACGACGGCCTCGAGATCGAACCGGGCGTGGACGTGTCCTGGGCGCCGACGCCGAACCTCACGCTGAACGGCACCATCAACCCGGACTTCTCGCAGGTCGAGACCGACCAGGCCCAGGTCAACCTCAACGACAGCTTCGCGCTGTTCTTCCCGGAGAAGCGACCCTTCTTCCTGGAGGGCGCCGACTACTTCAGCACCCAGTTCAACGTGCTCTACACCCGCCAGGTCTCGGACCCGAAGTGGGGACTGCGCGTGACCGGCCGCAATGGCGACGGGGCCTACGGCGCCTTCGTCGCGCAGGATTCGACCACCCTGCTGCTGGTGCCGGGCGTGCTGGGTTCGGGCTTCACCCAGCTCGACCAGCCGGCCGACGTGGCGGTGGGCCGCTACCGCTACAACCTCAACGACGACACCACCCTCGGCGTGATCGGCACCTTCCGCCACGGCGAGGACTACGCCAACGACGTGGTCGGCGTGGACGGCCGCTGGCAGCGTGGCGCGCACACCGTGGAAGCACAGCTGCTGCACAGCGATTCGCGCTACCCGCTGTCGCTGGACCTGGACGACGACGAGCCCTCGGGCGACGCGATGCGCGCCTACTACGGCTTTTCCAACCGCGAGTGGGATTTCTTCGCCAGCCACAGCAAGGTCGACCCCGGCTTTCGCGCGGACCTGGGCTTCATCGGCCAGGTGGGCTACGACAAGCAGCTGGTCGGCGGATCGCACTCCTGGTACGGCGACCAGGGCGAGAAAATCACCAAGATCAACCTGTATACCGATTGGGACATCACCCACCGCCACGACGGCCAGCTGCTCGAACGCGAGTGGGAGGCCAACCTGAACCTGCAGGGGCCGCGGCAAAGCAACATCAACGTGTTCGGCCTGACGCGCGTGCGCTTCTGGGAGGACGACTGGTTCGTGGGCCGGATGTTCGACGAGAGCAACTACGGCGTCGGCGCCAATGCGGTATTCGGCGGCGCCTACAAGATCGGCGCCAACATCAACCTCGGCCAGCGCCTGGACCTGCGGGCCGCGCGCACCGGCCAGTACCGCCAGCTCAACATCTGGGGCCAGCTGGACCTGGGCACCGGCATCGAGTTCCAGCCCGACATCACCTGGGCGCGACTGGAGCGCGACGGCGGCACCGCCTACTCGACGATGGTGCTCGACGCGCGCCTGAGCTGGCAGCTGGATCCACGCCAGCGCCTGCGCCTGACCCTGCAGGGCAGCCACATCGAACGCGAGCTGGCGCTCTATTCCCACGTGCCCGACGAGTACAAGCCCGGCAAGGGCGGCCGCGACTGGGGCGGCCAGGTGCTGTACTCGTACAAGGTCAACCCGCGCACGGCCTTCTACGCGGGCGTGTCCTACGGCATCGTCAGCGACGAGGAGAACGAGGACATGTACGGCAACAGCCGCGGCGTGTTCCTCAAGTACAGCTACGGCTGGCAGCCGGGCGGCTGATGCCCGTGCCGCGCGCGCCGGACCGCGGCGCGCGCACGCGGGCGGGTCAGCCCGCCTTCGGCCCGAGGTCGAGGATCGGCGCGAACCCGCCGTAGATCAGCCGCATGCCGTCGAAGGGCATGGGGTTGGTCTTCGGGTCCATGCGCGGATCCTCCATCATCTTCTTCATGCCGGCGTCCCGGGTGGCCTTGTCGGGCCATTCGATCCAGGAGAACACCACCACCTCGTCCTCCTTGCACTGCACCGCGCGGAAGAAGTCGGTCTGCTTGCCGTGCGGCACGTCGTCGCCCCAGCATTCGACCACGCGCAGCGCGCCGTACTCGACGAACACCGGATCGCCGGTGCGGGCGTGCTCAAGGAACTTCTGCTTGTTCGCGGCGGGCACCGCGATCAGGAAACCGTCGACGTAGGACATGGCAAACCTCCTTGTTGGTCGGGGGGACTAACTCTGCTTCGGCTTGGCGAGCGTGTCGAGGATCTTGCGGCCTTCTTCCGACTGCGCCACGCCCTCGAGCATGCCCGCCACCGCCGTGCCGCCCTGGGCCGAGAACAGGTCCATCACCGTGGACAGGCCCTTGGCCGGCGTGCCGGCGTTGCTGATCACCTTGATCTCGGCCGACTTGAGCGCCTCGGCCTGGGCGACGCCGACCGCCTGCATGGCCTCGATGTTGCGGATGCCCAGCAGGTAGTTCTGGTAGCCCTGGTCGCTGCCGATCTTCTCGGCCAGCTTGATCTGCGCGTCCACCGGCGCCATCAGGAAGGCGGTCTCGGCCGAGCCCTTGGCCACGCCTTCCACCGAGATGCCCTCGGCGTTGCGGCGCGCCGCGTCGAGCTTGCCTTAGGCGGTGAGCACGGTCTGCTGCTTGGTACCCACGGCCAGCACCAACGCGACCAGCTTGGCGGCCTCGGCCAGCACGATGTTCACTTCCTTGGCCTGGGCGGCGGCGATCACCGCGACCTCGCGGCTGATCTCGGCGCCGCGCACGTTCTTGACCTGCAGCACGTCCATTTCCTTGACCGTGGTTTCGCGCTGCTGGGTCTTGACCTGCTGCGAGGCCTGCTCGTTGGCCACGCCGACGTTCTTGTCCTTTTCGGCCGTGCGCAGGCCGACCTGCTCGGCGGCCTGCTGGCGCGACATCTCGACCTCGCGCTTGGCGGCGATCTCGGCCATCTCCGCCTGGCGCTGGTTGTCGGCCACCACCAGCCGTGATTCGCGCTCGATGCCCGAGGTGCGCTTGGCCATGATGTTGTGGATGACGTTGGATTCCTTGGCGTCGCGGATGTCCATCAGCTCGATGTTCTTGATCGCCTCCACGCCCC
>CBININ010000038.1:0-12522 GCA_966250755.1 uncultured Gammaproteobacteria bacterium
GCTTCGCCATCCTCGCCACCCGCTGGAACCCCGCCATCACCGACCCGATGCTGGCGGCCGCGCGCGATACCCTGCGCGCGCACGGCGTGGCCGAGGCCGACACCGACGTCGTGCGCGTGCCCGGCGCCTGGGAACTGCCGGTCGCCGCGGCGGCGGCCGCCGCCAGCGGGCGCTATGCCGCGCTGGTCGCGCTGGGCTGCGTGGTGCGCGGCGACACCCGCCACTACGAGCACGTCGCCGACGAATGCGCGCGCGGCCTGATGCGCGTCGCCCTGGACCACCGCGTGCCGGTGGCCAACGGCGTGCTGGCGGTGGAAGACTACGCGCACGCGCAGGCCCGCGCCGGCGGCGTGCATGGCAACAAGGGCGAGGAGGCGGCGCTGGCCGCCATCGAGATGAGCTCGCTGTTCTCACGTTTCCAGGGCAAGGCATGAAACCGCATCGCACCGACGGCATCGACCCCGCCGCCCGCTCCCGCGCCCGCCGCCGCGCGCTGCAGGCGGTGTACGCCTGGCAGTTGTCGCAGTCGCCGGTGGAGAAGGTGATCGAGAACTTCCGTGCCGAGCAGGACATGGAAGTGGCCGACCTGGAGTACTTCGAGGCGCTGGTGCGCGGCGTCGCCCAGCACGCCGGGGAGATCGACGCCGTGCTCGCCCGCTACATCGACCGCGACGTCGCCCAGGTGGATCCGATCGAGCGCGCCGTGCTGCGCATCGCCGGCTACGAGCTCGCCCACCGCCTCGACGTGCCCTACCGCGTGGTGATCAACGAGGCGATCGAGACCACCAAGCGCTTCGGCGCCGAACAAGGCCATACCTACGTCAACGGCGTGCTCGACCGCGCCGCCGCCGAATGGCGCGCCGCCGAGATGCAGGGCGGGCGCCGCTGAAAGCGGAATTCGCGCTGATCGAGCGCATCCGTGCCCGCGCCGGCTCGCGCGCGGACGTGTTGCTGGGCATCGGCGACGACGCCGCGCTGCTGCAGGTCCCGGAAGGCCACACGCTGGCGTGGAGTACCGACACGCTGGTGTCCGGCGTGCATTTCCCCGCCGACACCGCGCCCGCCGACATCGGCTGGAAGGCACTGGCGGTGAACCTGAGCGACCTTGCCGCCATGGGCGCGAAGCCCGCCTGGGCCACGCTCGCGCTGACGCTGCCCGACGCAAACGCCGACTGGCTCGATGCCTTCCTCGACGGCTTCTGCGAACTCGCGGACGCCCACGGCGTGGCGATCGTCGGCGGCGACACCACGCGCGGGCCGCTGTCCATCACCGTCGGCGTG
Source organism: uncultured Gammaproteobacteria bacterium (assembly GCA_966250755.1). Classification (GTDB taxonomy): domain Bacteria; phylum Pseudomonadota; class Gammaproteobacteria; order Xanthomonadales; family Xanthomonadaceae; genus Arenimonas. Next base: position 1,282 of record CBININ010000038.1, read on the forward strand.
CAGGGTTTCGTGCCGGCCGGCGGCGGCCTGCGCCGCGACGGCGCCGGCTTCAACGACGACGTCTGGATCACCGGCACGCTGGGCGATGCCGCGGGCGCCTTGAGGCAATGGCAGGCTGGCGGCCTGCAATCCATGAAGTTGCGATACCGGCTCGACCGGCCCTCGCCGCGGGTGGATGTCGGGCTGGCGATCGCCGAGCTCGCCACCGCCGCCATCGACCTCAGCGACGGCCTGCGCGCGGACCTCGGCCACGTGCTCGCGCGCAGCGGCGTCGGCGCCGAGCTCGACCTCGGCCGCTTGCCGACCTCGATCACGCTGGCGGAACACTTCGCCGACGAGGCCGCGCGCTGGCGCCTGCAGCTGGCGGGCGGCGACGACTACGAGCTGTGCTTCACCGCGCCCGCCTCGAACGCGCTGCGGATCGAGCAAGCGCTGGCAGGTTGCGACACCTTCGCCACCGTGATCGGGCGCATCACCCGCGAGCCGGGGCTGCGTTGCGTCGCGCCGTCGGGCGACGAATTCGAACTCGGCCCGGACGAAGGCTTCGCGCACTTCGGGGACGGCGCGTGAGCGACGCGCCCGGCACATCCGCCAGCATGGCCACCCCGGCGGGGCGCGCCCGCGCGCTGCTCGCGCACCCGGCGGGCTGGATCGGCACCGGCTTCGGCAGCGGGCTCGCGCCGCGCGCCCCCGGCACGATCGGCTCGCTCGTCGCGCTGGCCCCGTGGTGGCTGTGGCTGCGCGAATTGCCGATCGCGTGGTACTTGCTGGTCGTCGCGCTCGCCTTCATCGCCGGCGCCTGGGCCTCGCGCTGGTGCATCGCCCGCACCGGCATCGCCGACCCCGGCTTCGTGGTCTGGGACGAATTCGTCGGCCTCTGGCTCGCGCTGGCCTGGCTGCCCGCCGGATGGCCGTGGGTCGCCGCGGGCTTCGCCCTGTTCCGCCTGTTCGACATCTGGAAGCCCTGGCCGGTGCGCTGGGCCGACCGCAACGTGCACGGCGGCCTGGGCGTGATGCTCGATGACCTGCTGGCGGGGGCGATGGCGTTGGCTGCCATCCAGCTTGGATGGATCGCGCTCGGATTTCCCGCGTGACGAAGAAGCGTGTCTTCGGCGCGCTCGTGGTTGGGATGGTGCTGCCATCGGCCTAGGCAGGGCCGCCGCGCCGGACTACCCTTGCGTCAATCCACCGTCGGCGGGTCCCGTGCGGCCCGAAAACATCCCATGAAGTGCTTCCTGCTGGGCGTGTTGGGCGCGAGCCTCGGTTTTCTCGGCACGGTCCTGGTGTACAGCCAGTACAGCGACTATCGCGCCGCCGCGCAAACCAGCGGATGGATGGCCGAGGTCGAGCCGGCACAGCGTGCGGTCGAAGCGAACGCGGTCCGGCTTGGTGCGCTGTCGGGCGCTGGCTTGAGTGTCGCGAAGCCGCGATTCACCGGCCAAGGTCCCGAGCACTTCGAAGTCACGCAGGACGGCCTGATCCTGATGCATGGCGGTCTGTCGGGCCAGCTCGTCGCCCTGGTTCCGACGTGGAGCCCGGGCGGCGTGCAATGGCGCTGCCTGGGTGGGTCAAGGCGGGACGTGAGCGGCTGCAAGGATGAGGGCGTGGCGAGTCCAGCGCTGTCCACCCCCGCTCCTCCAGCGACAGCGGGAATCGCCGTTTCCAATGATGCAGGCGATGCGCCATGCACGGTCACCGCGCACGCCATCGGCCCGTTGCGGCTCGGCATGACCCTGGCCGCCGCGCAGCAAGCCATGCCGAAGGCAAGGTTCAACCGCACATCCGACGGTGAAGGGGTGGCGTTGGTGGACGTGGCCATGGGCGGCGAGTCGCTCGCCGTGGCTTATGCCGGCGAAGAGGACGCGGAGAAGCCCCTGGACACGACCCGCGTGCTGGAACACCTCGAAACCTTCAGTGCCACATGCGCCACCCTCGAGGGCATCCGTCCGGGCAGCACGGTGGAGGAGGCCGAAGCCGCGTACGGCCCGTTGCTGGCCATCCGCCGCAGCGAGATCGAATCCCGCGAATACGTCGAGTTCGCGCGCCAGCCGCCCGGACTGCAGTTCCGCCTCGATTACAGCGGCGAGTTCGCCGAAGGCCGATCCGAATCCACGCGCCACGCGCCTGGCGCCAGGATCTTCTCCATTGCCGTGAGCCGCCCATGAATCCGACCCTGCACGCCTGGCATTCGCTCCTGAAGTCGCGCGATCCGCACGGCCTTGACGCCCTGCTCGCCGACGACGTCGTCCTCCACTCGCCGGTCGTGCACACGCCCATCGCCGGCAAGCCGATGGTGCGCATGTATCTGATGGCCGCGCTGCAGGTGTTCGCCAACGACCGCTTCCGCTACGTTCGGGAGGTGGTCGGCGAGCATGACGCGGTGCTGGAGTTCGAGACGCTCATCGACGGCCTCACCGTCAACGGCGTGGACATGATCCGCTGGGACGACGCGGGCCGGATCGTGGATTTCAAGGTGATGGTGCGACCGCTGAAGGCGATCCACCTGATCCACCAGAAGATGGCGGCACGCGTCGGCGGCAAGCCGCCGGCCTGAGGAATCATCGGATGCTCGGCAACGAATGGGTCCTCGCGCTGGTGTGCGTCGTCGTCTTCTTCGGCGCCGGCCGCCAGGAGGCGCGTTTCGGCGGCCGCGACCACGCCGCGCTCTGGGCAGCCTTGTCGATCGGCGTGTCGGCGCTGATGGTGCTGGTGCTGCACGCCACCTGGGGCGGCCTGCTGGCCGCGCAGGTCGCGCTTTTCATCGGCATCGGCGTGGCGCGCGCGCTGCGCGAACGCTGAGGATCAGCCCAGCACCCGCGCCACTGCCTGGCGCAAGGCCGGCACCACCTCCTCGTCGAACCAGGGGTTGTGCTTGAACCACGCCACGTTGCGCGGCGAGGGGTGCGGGAGCGGGAACACCCGCGGCGCGTACTCGCGCCAGGCGCGCACGGTGTCGGTGAGGGTGGCCTTGCGCGCGTCGCCGAGGAAATGCACCTGCGCATACTGGCCGATCGCCAGCACCAGCCGCACCTCCGGCAGCATCGGGACCAGGCGCGGATGCCAGGTGCGCGCGCATTCTGGTCGCGGCGGCAGGTCGCCCGATGCGCCGCGGCCCGGATAGCAAAAGCCCATCGGCACGATCGCCACCCGCGATTCGTCGTAGAAGGTGTCGCGATCCAGTCCCAGCCAGCCGCGCAGGCGCATGCCGCTGGCGTCGTTCCAGGGAATGCCGCTGGCATGCACCAGGGTGCCGGGGGCCTGGCCGGTGATCAGCAAGCGGGCGCTCGCACCCGCGCGCAGCACCGGGCGTGGGCCCATCGGCAGTTGCGCCTCGCACAGGCGACAGGCGCGCACCTCGGCCAGCAACAGGTCGAGTTCGGAAGCCGGCTTCACCACAGGTCGTCCATCGTGAAGGCGGAACGGATCCAGTCACAGGCCAGGCCGCCGGCGCCCGGCGTCACCGCCACCACGTCGAAACGGCAGGACGCATGGGCGAACTGGCGGTGCGAGGACAACCAGGCCTGCGCCGCGCGCGCCAGCTTGCGACGTTTGGCCGCGTCCACCGACACCGCCGCGCCACCGAAGCGATCGTTCGCGCGCCGCCGCACTTCGACGAACACCAGGCAGGCGCCGTCCAGCATCACCAGGTCGAGCTCGCCGAAGGGATAGCGCGCATTGCGCGCCAGCAACCGCAACCCGGCAGCCGAGAGCTGCGCGAGCGCGGCGTCCTCGGCGACGGCGCCGAGCTCGGCGCGGTTGCCGCGGTCAGCGCGGGTTGGCGGCATCCGCGGGCGCGGGGCGGCCGCGGCCGCCGCTGAAGACGGCCCAGGCGGGCGTGCGTTCCACCGGGCCGGCGATGTCGATGCGCAGTACGCCGGTCGCGCCGCGGATGCTCGCGCCCGGCTGGCTGTAGAGGCGGTCGAACCATGCGGCCAACTGCCAGGCGTCTGCGCCGAAGGCGAACAGGCGCTGCGCCGGCCCGCGCGCGCTCGACAGGCTGCGGCCTAGCGCATCGGCCTCGGGCAGGCCGACCGGCTGGTCCTGCAGCCACGGCAGCTCCGGGTATTCCACGCCGTCGAGTTCGACATCGGCCTTGGCGTTGGCGCCGTTGGCGATCAGCGAAGTCGCCAGCCGCGGCAGGCCCGCCAGCGCCGAGTTGCGGAGTTGCGCGTTGATCGCGCGGCCCTGGCCCGCGTCCAGCGCCATCAGCACCGCCTGCGGCGGCGTCGCGCTGCCCTTCAAGGCCTGCAACTTGGCAGTCAGGTCGGCGGTTTCGCCGACGACCGGCACCTGCTCGACGACGCTGCCGCCAGCCTCGCCATAGGCCTTGCGGAAGGCCGCGACCGCGCGCTCGGCGTTGTCGCTGCGGTTGGCGAACACGAGCACGCTGCGCAGCTTGCGCGCGAGCAGGCGCTCGGCGGCGGCCACGCCTTCCTCCTCCGGCTGCAGCGCGAAGGCGGTGGTGCCCTGCGGCGGCTTGCCGCTGCGGTTGAGCGCGACGATCGGCAGCGCGCCGTCGGCGCCGCCAGTGACGGCGGCGACTTCCTCGCGGGTCAGCGGGCCGATGATCATCTGCGCGCCTTCGTTGCGGGCGCGGGCCACGGCGGCCAGCGCGCCGGCGCCGGTGCCCTGGCTGTCGTAGACCTTCACCACCGGGCGGCGGCGGGTTTCCGCATAGTAGGCGGCGAAGAAGCCGTCACGCACGCTGTTGCCCGCGGCCGCGGCACTGCCGCTGGCCGGCAGCACGAGCGCCAGCCGTGCGGGCGGACGGTAGCCGTCGCTGTCGGCGGCGGGGAAATCGTCGGTGCGCGCCTGGTCGCTGCGGGTGGGCGGCGGCGGCAGCCGGTCGTCCCGCTGCGGCGCCACCTTCACCGTGGCGCAGCTGGCCAGCAGCAGGGTGAGCAGGGCGGCGGAAAGGCGGATCGGACGCATGGGGGAGGGCTTCCTGGGCAATGCCGCTAAGATCATACCCTGCACCCCCAGCGAGAACGCGGCCATGGCGACGGCCCAGGCAGGCACCCTTTATGTCGTGGCCACGCCGATCGGCAACCTCGGCGACCTCTCGCCGCGCGCCCGCGAAGTGCTGGCGACGGTCGCCGCCATCTGCGCCGAGGACACCCGCCACACCCGCCAACTGCTGTCGGCCTTCGGCATGGAACGACCCCTGGTCGCCGTGCACGAGCACAACGAGGCGGAGGTGGCCTGGCGCCTGGTCGAGCGGCTGAAAAGCGGCGAATCGCTCGCCCTGGTGTCGGACGCCGGCACACCGCTGGTCTCCGATCCCGGGTATCGGCTGGTGCGCGAGGTGCGCGCCGCGGGGCTGACGGTCAGCCCGGTGCCGGGGCCCTGTGCGGCGATCGCCGCGCTGTCGGTGGCCGGCATCCCCAGCGATCGCTTCTGCTTCGAAGGCTTCCTGCCGGCGAAGGCGGGGGCACGGCGCGAGCGCCTGCAGGCGCTGGCGACCGAAGGCCGGACGCTCGTCTTCTACGAATCCGGACACCGGATCCAGGAATCCCTGGCCGACATGGCCGCGGTTCTCGGACCCGAGCGCGAGGCGGTGCTGGCGCGCGAGTTGACCAAGCTGTTCGAGACCGTGCTCGGGGACCGCCTCGACGCGCTGCAGGCCCGCGTAACCGCCGACGAGCACCAGCGCAAGGGCGAGTTCGTGCTGGTGGTGCGCGGCGCCGCCGACGACGGCTCGGCCGCGCTGCGCGAGGGCCGCCGGCTGTATGAGAAACTGGGCCGCTACCTGCCGCCCTCGCAGGCCGCCAAGCTCGCCGCCGAATTGTCCGGCGCGCCGCGCAAGGCCCTGTACGGCGGTGAAGGCGGCGAGGCGGCCGACTGAACTCGGCGCCCGCCGCGCGATCCAAGCACCGCTTCCGCCTGCCCACGCATTCGTCGACCCGGAGATCCCGATGACCCACCGCCGCCTGCCCGCCTTCGCCGCCTTGCTGTCCCTGCTGCTGCCGATCGCCGCGCTGGCGCAGCCGATGGCCGCCGGCTTCCGCGAGGGCGTGGACTACTACACGCTGCCCAAGCCGGTCGCGCCCTTCGGCAAGGGCCCGAAGATGGAAGTGGCGGAGGTATTCAGCTACGCCTGCATCCACTGCTTCCACTTCCAGCCGCTGGTCAACACCTACAAGAAGACGATGGCCAGGGACGTGCGCTGGGAATACGTGCCGGCGGCCTTCGGCGGTCCCTTCGACACGATGGCGCGTGCCTACTTCGCCGCGCAGCAGCTCGGCGTGCAGGAGAAGACCCACGACGCCGTGTTCGCCGGCATCTTCGAGCAGCAGAAGCTCAAGCAGGGGACGCCGGACGAGGTCGCCGACCTCTATGCCGGGCTCGGCGTGGACCGCGCGAAGTTCATGGCCGCGCTGCGCGGCGAGGCCGTGACCGCGCGCTTCCAGCAGGCCAAGGGCTTCGCGGTGATGACGGGCGTTCAGGCGACGCCGACGCTGATCATCAACGGCAGGTACCGGGTGATCGGGCGCCAGGAAACCGGCATGGAAGGGATGCTCAAGACCGCGGACTTCCTGCTGGCCCGGGATCGTGCGGCGGCCAAGGCCAAGGGTCCTGCCAAGCCCGCGACCAAGCCGGCCACCCAGGCGGCCCCGCCGGCGACGCCCGCCAAGTCCTGAGCCCCCGATCCCGCGCCGCCCGGCCTTCACACCCCGCTCGGTGACGCCGGCCCCGGAATGCCCTAGGCTGGGCCATCGCGTGGCCTGACGGGGGAAAGGCGCATGGCGGTTACCGACATCGCGCGTGCGCCGGTCTCGCTGGCGCAGCCGGAATTCATCAACGTCGCCACCTCGGCGCGCATGCGCGGCCTCAACCTGCCGCGCCTGCTGATCGAGGCCTGCGCGCGCCACGCCCACAAGCCGGCCTTCACCAACCTCGGCCACAGCCTGCGCTTCCGCGACGTGGACGCGCTGTCGGCCGACCTCGCCGCGCAACTGCGTGCACCGGAGGGCGGGGGCGGCCTCGGCCTGCAACCCGGCGAGCGGGTGGCGATCATGCTGCCGAACCTGCTGCAGTTCCCGGTGGTGCTGCTGGCGGTGCTGCGCGCCGACCTCGTCGCGGTGCTGGTGAACCCGATGTACACCGCACGCGAGCTCGCGCACCAGCTCGCCGATTCCGGCGCCAGCGCGCTGGTCGTGCTGGAGAACTTCGGCCACGTCGCCGAGCGCGCGCTCGCCGACACCGCGGTACGCAAGGTCATCGTCACCGGCGTGGGCGATCTGCTGCCCTGGCCGAAGTCGGCCTTGGCCAATTTCTCGGTGCGGCGGATCAAGAAACTGGTCAAGCCCTTCCGCATCGCCGGCGCGCTGTCGCTCGGCTCGCAGCTGAAGGCAGGCCGGCGCCAGCCGCGGGTCGAGCCGCAGGCGCCCGCCACGGATGCGGCGCAACTGCAGTACACCGGCGGCACCACCGGCGTGTCGAAGGGCGCCATCCTCAGCCACGCGGCGCTGATGGCCAACACCAGCGCGGCCGAGAAGTGGCTGGGCCGGCTGATCGACCCGGAGCGCGACAACGCCCTGATCAGCCTGCCGCTGTACCACATCGCCGCCTACGCCAACATGCTCTACACCTGGACGCACGGCGTGCATGGCGTGCTCATCACCAACCCGCGCGACATCCCCGGGCTGGTGCGCGCCTTCGAGCAGTACCGGCCGGCGCTGTTCTCCGGCGTCAACACGCTGTTCGACGCGCTGATGAACGATCCGAACTTCCGCACGCTCGACTGGTCGGGGGTCAAGCTGTGCGTGCAGGGCGGCACCGCGCTGCGCCGCGGCACGGCCGAGCGCTGGAAGCAGCTGACCGGCATCGAGATCGTCGAGATGTACGGCCTGTCGGAGACCGCGGCCGGCATCACCGCCAACCGCTGGGACGCGCCCAACCCCGTCGGCTCGATCGGCCTGGCGTTGCCGGGCGTGGAACTGAGCCTGCGCGACGAGCAGGGCGCCGAAGTGGATGGCGACGGCATCGGCGAGTTGTGCGTGCGCGGCGCGCAGGTCACCGACGGCTACTGGCAACGCGCTGACGAGGACGCTTTCTTCCCGGGCGGCTGGTTCCGCACCGGCGACATCGCGCGCCGCGACGCCGACGGCTACTACTTCCTGCTCGATCGCCGCAAGGACATGATCCTGGTCTCGGGCTTCAACGTCTTCCCCAACGAAGTGGAAGACGTGGTCTCGCTGCATCCGGGCGTGCTCGAATGCGCGGCGGTCGGCGTGCCGGACGAGAAGTGCGGCGAAGCGGTGAAGCTGGTCGTCGTGCGCCGCGACCCCGCGCTCGACGAAGCCGCGCTGCGCGCCCATTGCCGCCAGCAACTCACCGGCTACAAGCAACCCAAGCTCATCGAATTCCGCGACACCCTCCCGAAGTCGGCGGTCGGAAAAATCCTGCGTCGCGAACTGCGCTGATACCTGCCTGCGGCAGCGACGAAGCGCGATCTCCATACCGGCACCGGCGGGCGGCGGATTCACTCCGCCGCCCGCCGCCCCCGGAGCTCGCTGGCCGGCAGGCCAGCAACCGCGCCGGAGGCGCGGGAACTCTGGCAAACTAACGCCGGCGGAGTCGGCCAAGACAACCGCGGCGCGGGCAACCGCGGCGAGGAAAGTCCGGGCTCCACAGAGCAGAGTGCCAGGTAACGCCTGGGCGCCGCGAGGCGACGGAAAGTGCAACAGAGAGCAGACAGCCGAACGGCATCGCAAGATGCGCGTGGTGATGGTGAAACGGTGGGGTAAGAGCCCACCGCCCGCGGGGCCAACGCCGCGGGGCACGGCAAACCCCACTCGGAGCAAGGCCAAATAGGGGTGCTATGGGTTGGCTCGACCCGCACCCGGGTGTGCTGCTGGAGCGCTGCGGTGACGCAGCGCCTAGAGGAATGGTTGTCCACGACAGAACCCGGCTTAATGGCCGACTCCGCCACCTTCTTTGATGTCGAGGCTTCCCGCGCCTCCGGCGCGGGGTGCTGGCCTGCCGGCCAGCGAGCTCCGGGAGCGGGCGAAGGCGGTGCAAGCCCGCCTTCGCCCGCCTCGGAATCGGCGGTAGTCTTGGTGCAGTGTGATCGTCGGGGAGGGCGGTTATGCGGATCGTTCGGCGGACCTTGCTGTACCTGCGCCAGCACGATTGGGCGGCGGTCGCGATCGAGGTCGTGGTCGTGGTGATCGGCGTGTTCATCGGTATCCAGGCGGCGAACTGGAACGAGGCGCGCGGGGAGGATCGGCGCGCGGCGGTGTTCTCGCAGCGCCTGCGCGATGACCTGCGCGAGGAGGCCTGGGGCTACGAGATGCAGGTGGGCTACTACAGCCAGGTTGCCGCGAACGCGCGGCGCGCCGCCGATGGCATTGCCGGACGGATCCCGATGAGCGACGAGGCGCTGCTGGTCGCGGCGTATCGCGCCACCCAGTACAACTCCAACATCCGGCGCCGCGCGACCTACGACGAACTGACCTCCACGGGCGAGATCGGGCTGATCCGGGAACCGGCCTTGCGCGACCTCGCGATGCGCGTCTACACCAGCCCGATGTTCCTGGAGATCGACCAGGAAGGCCGCAACTCGCAGTACCGTCTCTGGTTTCGCCAGCACATCGACCACGACTTGCAGGGACGCTTGAGCGTCGCCTGCGGCGACCGCGAAGTGGTGGTCGGCCGCTACGAGGACATCGCGGGCTCGCTGGACTACCCCTGCGAGCCCGCCCTGGAACCGGCACAGCTATCAGCCGCCGTGGCCAGTCTGCGGGCCGATCCCGCCGCCCTGCAGCTCCTGCGGCTGCGGCTGGCGGACGTGGAAACCGGGCTGTCGAACCTGCGGGTGTTCAACCGGACCCTGCGCAACGGGCTCGCTGCCCTCGCCGCCACTCCGCACTAGGCCTGGGTGGGCCCGCCATACCGCCGCTTCAGGCATCTTGCTTGGCGGCGGCCCCTCGCCGCATAAACGGCAACTAAAACAACGGTTGCCATACGGTACTTAAACCAACTTGTGAAGTATGGTTCAAGTCCTTGATTCCCCAATGAAAATGGGCGTGAAAATCGCTTGACACTCCCCCGCCTCGGGTCTAACGTGGGCTTCCGAGGGTTTTTGTGGTTTTTAGTGGGGAAGCGTGGGGATGTTCCAGGGCGAATCCGCCATCAGCGTGGACGAGAAGGGGCGGTTGGCCATTCCGACGGCCTACCGTGACGCCGTCGCGCGCGGGGGCAACCGCCTGGTCGTCACCTACAACCCCTACGAGTCGGGCTGCCTGTGGCTGTACCCGGAATCGGCCTGGCAGCAGGTCCGCGACCAGGTCAATGCACTGCCCAACGCCAAGCGGGTGCATCGCAACCTGCAGTTGAAGCTGGTCGGCGCCGCCACCGTGGTGGAACCGGACGGCAACGGTCGCGTCACGCTGCCCCCGACCCACCGTGCCGCCGCCGGTCTCGACAAGAAGGCCGTGCTGCTGGGCATGGGCAACAAATTCGAACTTTGGAGCGAGCAGGCGCACCTGGCCCAGATCCAGTCGACCATCGGCGAGGACGAGGTCAGTGACGACATGCTCGACCTGAGGCTCTGACGGCGATGGCAGGGTCTGCAGGCGACACGCAGAACCCCCGCCATCTCCCGGTGATGTTCACGCAGGTCATGGAAGGTTTGCGGGTGCGCAGGGATGGCAGGTATCTGGATGGCACGTTGGGGCGCGGCGGCCACGCGCGCGGCGTGCTCGACCGGTTGGGTCCGACGGGAAGGCTGTTGCTGATGGACAAGGATCCCGAGGCGATCGCGGCCGCTGCCGAGTTGTTCGGCGGCGACGCCCGCGTCGCCGTGCGCCGTGGCTCCTTCGCGGGGCTGGCGCAGTGGGATGAAACCGCGGACGGCCTCGACGGCGTGCTGTTCGACCTCGGCGTGTCCTCCCCACAGCTCGACGTCGCCGAGCGCGGCTTCAGCTTCCGCCAGGACGGCCCGCTGGACATGCGCATGGATCCGGAACAGGGCGAAAGCGCGGCCGCCTGGCTGGCGCGCGCCAGCGCCGCCGAGATCGCCGACGTGCTGTGGACGTATGGCGAGGAGCGCTTCAGCCGCAAGATCGCCGCCGCCATCGTGATGGATCGCGCGGCCACGCCCTTCACCCGCACCGCGCAGCTGGCCGAGCTGATCGCGCGCGTGGTGCCGCGCGGCGACCAGAAGATCCATCCGGCGACCCGCAGCTTCCAGGCCATCCGCATCTTCATCAACCGCGAGCTCGAGGACCTCGAGGC
>CBININ010000039.1:0-12298 GCA_966250755.1 uncultured Gammaproteobacteria bacterium
GCTCGAAGCCGTCGTTGACCACCAGCACCTTCTCGATGCGGTGCTTGTGCAGCAGCTGGATCACTTCCTCGTCGGTGGCGCCTTCCTTCACCGTGACCAGGCGATCCTTCTTGGTCATGATGTTGCGCACCGGGTCGTCGAGCTTGGTCTCGAAGCGCATGTCGCGGCTGGTGACGATGCCGACGAGCTGGCTGCCGTCGACCACCGGCACGCCGGAGATGTTGCGCGCCCGCGTGAGCTTGAGCACTTCGCCGATGGTGGTATCCGGGCGGACGGTGAAAGGCGCGCGGATCACGCCGGCCTCGAACTGCTTCACCCGCGACACGTGTTCGGCCTGCTGCTGCAGCGTCATGTTCTTGTGCAGGATGCCGATGCCCCCAAGTTGCGCCATCGCGATGGCCAGCCGCGCCTCGGTGACGGTGTCCATGGCGGCGGACACGATGGGCAGGTTGATTCGCAGGCCGCGGGTCAGCTGGGTCGCCAGGCTGACGTCCTTGGGCAGGACGGTGGAGTGGGCGGGAACGAGGGAGACGTCGTCGAACGTCAGCGCTTCGGCCTGGATGCGCAGCATGGGCGGCTCCGGGATCGGGAAGCGCGACATTATACCCAGAAAACGGCGCCGGAGGCCCGGCTTGCCGCTACAACAAGGCCAGCGATAGCCACGGAATCCAGGTGATCAACAAAAGCGCGGCGCCGACCACCAGGAAGAACGGAATGCAGGCCCTGGCCAGTGCCAGCACCCCCACCTTGAAACGATAGGCGGCGATGAACAGGTCCATCCCCGCCGGCGGCATGAAGTAGCCGATCTGCAGGTTGGCCAGCATCACGATGCCGAAGTGCACCGGGTGGATGCCGTAGCCCATGGCTACCGGCACCAGCAAGGGCGTGAGCAGCACGATCGCCGAGAAGATGTCCATGAACATGCCCACCGCGAGCAGCCCCACGTTCAAGACCAGCAGGAACATGCCCGGCGAATGGATCCAGGCCCGGGTGAACTCGAACAGGCGGTTCGGCACCTCCTGGTCCACCATCCAGTTGGACAAAGCGGTGGCGGCGCCGAGGATCAACAGGATCGCGCCAACCAGGCGCATCGCCTCCGACGCCAGCGCCGGCAGCTGTCCCGGCTTGATCTCCCGCTTGATCCCGACGGTGACGATGAGCACGTACAGCGCGGTGATGGCCGCCGCCTCGCTGGCGGCGAACTGGCCGCCATAGATGCCACCCAGCACCACCAAAGGCAGGGGCAGTTCCCAGCGCGCGTCCTTGAGCGCCGCCCAGGCCTCCGCGGCATCGAAGCCGGCGGCGGCGCGCGTCAGCTTCGCGCCGACCAGCATCGCGTGCGCCGACAGCATCAGCACCATCAAGAGGCCCGGCAGCAGACCGGCGAGGAACAGGTCCGGCACCGTCACCACGGGCGTGGTGTTGAGTTGGCCCGCGACGAAGCCATAGAGAATCAGGGGCAGGGACGGCGCGAACAACAGGCCCAGGCTGCCCGAGGACGTCACCAGCCCGAGGCTGTAGCCCTGCGGGTAGCCGGCCCGCACCAGCGCCGGATACAGGAAGGCGCCGATGGCGACGATGGTCATGCCCGACGCGCCGGTGAAGGCGGTGAAGAAGGCACAGGCCACCAGCGCGACGATCGCCAACCCGCCCGGCAGCCAGCCGAGCAAGGCCAGGGAAAGCCGCACCAGGCGCTTGGGCGTGCCGCTCTCGCCCAGCAGGTAGCCGGCGAGCGTGAAGAAGGGAATCGCGATCAACCCGGGCTTGTCGCCGAGCCGGTAGTACTCGACCGCCACCGCGATCAGGTCGTATCCGGCGGCGTGGAAGCCGAGCAGGGCCAACGCCGCGATCACCGCGAACAGCGGCATGCCGAGCACGGCCAGCAACAGGACCAATAGCAGCGCGAGCATCATCCCTGCCCGGGCTCCGGCGGTTCGGCAAAGGCGGCGACGGCAAAGCGCAACGCCATCAGCGCGAAGCCGGCAGGGAACACCAGCATCGGCCACCAACTCGGCACGCCCGGCACGAAGGCCGCCGGCACCTCGCGCTCCATCTGCACCATGCCCCAGCCATACCAGGCCAGCAGCGCGCAGATCACCGCCGTCGCGGCCTGCGTCAGCGCCCAGGCGATACGATGGCCGCGCGAGGGCAGGATCCGCGGCAAGGCGTCGATGCCGATGTGGCGCTTGGCCCGCGTCGCGCCCAGGGCGCCGCCCAGCGCCAGCCACAGGAGGCCCATGCGCCCCACCGGTTCGGCCCATTCCAGCCCGCTGCCGAAGAACACGCGCAGCCCGATCTGCGCCAGGGCCAGCGCCAGCAAGGCGAACAGCAGCCCCGCCAGCAGCCAGTCCTCGGCGCGATGCAGGCCGCGCAGCAGGCGCATCGCCACTCAGCGCGTTCCCGAAGCCTTGCGCAGCGCAGCCAGCATCGGCGTGGAGATGCGCTGGTCGCGCTCCATGTCACGGGTTACCTGGGCGCCGACCTGGCGCCAGCGCGCGGCTTCGGCCGGATCCATCGCGATCACCTGCAGGCCCTGCTTCTTCATCGCCGCCAGCGCCGCCGCATCGTCGCGCTTGATGCTGGCGTCCACGCGCTGCCCCGCCTTTCGGAATGCCGCCTCGACGACCGCCTGGTCCGCCGGCGTGAGCTTGTTGAAGGCCTTCAGGTCCATGATCACGTAGCCCACCACGAAACTCAGCGGCAGGTCGAGCATGTGCTTGAGCTTGCCATGCCATTGCAGCGCTACCGCACCTGCCGGCGTGTTGGCCACGGTGTCCACCAGGCCGGTCTGAAGGCTGGTGAAGACGTCGCCCAGCGGTAGCAGGATGGGACTGACGCCGCCGAGCTTGAAGGTGCGCTCGGCGATTTCATCGTTCTGCGGGATCCACAGTTTCGCGGACCCCATGTCGGCCTTGTTGCGCAGCGGCCGCGTGCTCATCAGGTAGGCGAATCCGACATTGGCCGCGGTGAGCATCTTCAGGCCCTTGCCCTCGAAGCCCTTGCCCAGCAGCGGGTCCACCTGCACGCGCGCCTTGTCCAGTTGCGCCCAGTCGGCGAACTGGAACGGCAGGCTGTAGATGGCCGCGTCGGGGTAGACGGTCGCCAGCTCGCTCGAAGTCAGCACGCCGCCCTGCAACTGGCCCAGGCGCATCTTGCGGATGACCACGGTGTCGCTGCCCATCACGCCGCCGGGGTAGTACTTCACCTCCACCCTGCCCTGCGTGCCGGCCTTGACCTCGGCGGCGGCGGCGCGCAGTTCGCGCATCCAGGCCGAACCTTCCGGCGCCAGCGTGGCGATCTTCACCACCTGCTGGGCGAACGCCGGCGCGGCGGCCGACAACAGCAGCAGGCCGGCGGCCAGGCGGGTGAGCATGCGCTTCATCAGAAATAGTCCTTGCCGCTTTCGAGCAGCTTGCGGGCGCGGTCCTGCGCCAGGGTGTTGGTGAGGGTGTAGCCCGGCGCCTTCGGATCGGCGGCGAGCACTTCGTTCAGCAGGCGGTCGTGGAGTTCCTGGTCGAACAGCAGGCGCGCATAGAACTCCGCGTACAGGGTCTTGGCGTACAGGTTGCGGCCCCCCGACAGCGCGATTGCCTTCTCGAAGGCCTGGCGGCCCTGCTCGGGCTTGCCGCCGATGGCTTCGGGTCGCAGGGAATTGAGCACGCCGAGGTAGACCCAGGGCTGGCCGCCGTCGTGGCGTTCGTCGAGCGCGACCACGCGTTCCAGCAGTGCCTGCACCTTCGGCAGGTCGGCGATCGCGCCCCAGTCCTCCGAATGGGCCTGCAGGTAGCCGGCCCAGCTGGAGGCCAGCACGTACATGCCCTCGGTATTCCGGTCACCGGCCACCACGGCGGCGAACGCCTCGGGATCGCCGTCCATCGCCGCGCACAGGGGCTCGTCGCCGAGGCAGGTCGCCTCCCGCGCGTAGCGGAAGGCCTTGCCCGCCAGCCGTTGCGCGCGCACGCGGTCGTCGCCGGTGAAGTTGCCGGCGTAGGCGCCGTTGAGCCTGGCCGCGGCGAACAGCAGCGAGGCGTTGTTCGGGTCGCCCGGCTTCTGGCCGGCGACGAAACTGTCGAGCAGCAGCAGGTAGGCCGGCAAGCCGTCGCGCACCGTCGCCGGATCTTCGCTGTCGAGCACGGCGGCACCGAGGTTGCGCGCGAAGCCGTCGCTCGCCTTGCGCACGACCGATGCGCAGCCGGCGAGCGCCGCCAGCGCAGCCCACAGCAGGACGACCGCGATCCGCCGCCGGCTCCCGCCGGGCGCGAGTTCGCGGCGGGGACCGGTGTGGCTCACGCGTCCGCCGCCTCCGCGGCCTCGAGCGTGTTTTGCATCAGGGTGGCGACGGTCATCGGACCGACGCCGCCGGGCACGGGCGTGATCCAGCTGGCGCGTTGCGCCGCGGCGGCGAAACCGACGTCGCCGACCAGGCGGCCGTCGTCCATGCGGTTGATGCCGACGTCGATGACCACCGCGCCGGGCCTGATCCATTCGCCGGGAATCAGTTCCGGCCGGCCCACCGCCACCACCACGATGTCGGCCTGGCGCACCTGCGCCTCCAGCACGGCGCGCGGCGTGAACTTGTGGCAGGAAATGGTGGTGCAGCCGGCGATCAGCAGTTCCAGCAGCATCGGCCGGCCGACGTGGTTGCTCACGCCCACCACCACCGCGGTGGCGCCCCGCACGGGGCGGTCGGTATAGGCCAGCAGCGTGGTGATGCCGCGCGGCGTGCAGGGCCGCAGGCCGAACTGGCGCAGCGCGAGGTGGCCGACGTTCTCCGGATGGAAGCCGTCCACGTCCTTGCGCGGGTCGATGCGATGGATGAGGTCGCTGGCGTCGCGCTGGCCCGGCAGGGGCAGCTGCACCAGGATGCCGTGGATGGCGGGATCGGCGTTCAGGCGATCTATCAACGCGGCGATGTCGGCGTCGCGGGTGTCTGCGGGCAGGTCGAAGTCGTGCGCGCGGATGCCGACCTTCTGGCAGGCGCGGCGCTTGTTGCGCACGTACACCGCGGAGGCCGGGTCCTCGCCCACCAGCACCACCGCCAGGCCGGGCCGCGGCTTCCCCGCCGCCACCCGCGCCGCCACCCGGGCGGCGAGCTCGTCGAGCAGGGCGTCGGCGATTCGCTTGCCGTCCAGGATGCGCGCGGTCATGGCCTATTATCCCTGAACCCCCGCCCGAGCCGCCAGATGAACGACGACACCGAACTGCAGGCCGCCGCCTTCCGCCGCCTGCTGCAGCACCTGGACGCGCGCAAGGACGTGCAGAACATCGACCTGATGATCACGGCGGGGTTCTGCCGCAACTGCCTGGCCGACTGGTACCGCGAGGCCGCGCAGGCGGCCGGCCGCGAACTCAGCCGCGACCAGGCCCGGGAGGCGATCTACGGCATGCCCTTCGCCGAGTGGAAGGCGCGCTACCAGCCCGAGGCCACGCCCGAGCAGCTGGCGGCCTTCGAACAGGCGCGCGCACGCCACGGCTGAGCCGGCCGGCCCTGCCGACCGATCGCCGCGACGTCGGCGCCTCAGGCGCGGCGACGGGCCGCCTTGCGGGCGGGCTTGCCCTTGCCCTTCCGCGGCTCGCGCAGCGGCAGGCCGAGTTCGCCCAGCACGGGACCGAATCGATGCTCCACCTGGTCGCGGTACGCCCGGGCCTGCGCCTGCCAGCGGTCAGCGCGGCGGCGCAGCGCGTCCACCTGCTGGTCGAGGCTGGCGGCGGCGGCGATCACCGCCTCCTGGGCGCGGTCGCGCACATCGGCCAGGTCCTGGAAGCTGCCGGCATAGGCCGACAGCAGGCGCTTGCGGCCCAGCGACACGGCGCCGATGCCGGCGAGCAGGAAATCGCGGGGGCCGTGCTCGGCGGGCGCCCGCTGGGCAACATGGGGAGTGCGCGCGGCGCGCGCCGGGCGGGTCGGGTTCTTGCGGGCCATGCAACACCTCTCTTCAGGGATGACGGGTCGGGCCGGGTCCGTGGCCGGGATGCTTCGTCCCCGAGTGTCGGCAGCGCCGCCCGAGCTTTCACACTACTGTTTGAAACGAACGCATGAAGGGGCTTGCAGGGCCCCGCGCGAGCGGCGATGCTGGCCGCCGGACCTCGGGGGGATCCAGGCATGGCGACGAAGAAGAAGGGCGGCTGGGCGGCGTTCCCGCACGAGGCCAAGGCCTACGACTACGCCGGCGCGGCGCTGGCAAGAGCCTGGCCGACGCTGCATGCCGGCGACGGCGAACCCTTCCCGGACGACAAGCGCGCGGCGGCGCTGATCAAGGCCGCGGGCAAGCAGGCGCCCAAGGGGCTCGATGCCGCCGCCCTTGCCGCCCGCCTGCAGGACGCCTGGCGCGCCTTCCACAAGGGCGAGTTCCAGCAGGCCTTCGAGGCCGGCGAAGCGCTCGGCCCGGTCGGCGCCTCGGTCGCGGTGAAGGCGCTGGGCATCCACGCCACCTACCTGGTGGACGACGAGGACGAGCAGGTCGCCCGCTACGAACTCGGCGCGAAGATCGCCGAGGCCGCGATCGCCGCCCTCCCCGGCGAAGCCAACAGCCACTACCGCCACGCCTTCGCGCTCGGGCGCTACAGCCAGCGCATCGCCATCACCAAGGCGCTGAAGATGGGCCTGGCCGGCAAGGTGCGCGCCGACCTCGAACGCACGCTCGAGCTCGACCCCAAGCACGCCGAGGCGCACACGGCGCTGGCGCTCTACCACGCCGAGATCATCGCCAAGATCGGTTCGCTCATCGGCGGCATGACCTACGGCGCCAAGGCCGGCGAGGCCGAGAAGCACATCGCCCTCGCCCTCAAGCTCACGCCCGACTCGCCGATCGCGCACGTCGAGCACGCCAACCTGCTGCTGCTCCTGCACGGCGACAAGAAGGAGTCGGCGGCGGCGAAGGCCTTCGAGAAGGCGAGCAAGCTCAAGCCGCGCGACGCAATGGAAAAGCTCGACGCCGAGTACGCGCGCGAGCAGATCGAATGAGGCGATGAACGCGGCTTGAACCGCCGCCGCTCGGCGCCTGAACGGGACGTGATGCCGCCTGACCTGTTTGCCGCCACCCGCGCGTTCGAAACGGGTGACTACAAACGGAGTTGCAGTCATGCGTACCCGCCAAGGATTGGCACCTTTCCTCATCGCCCTGTTCCTGTCCGCCTTCCTGTCCGCCTGCTCGAGCATGGGCGGCAGCACCGAAGCGCCGCCGATCGCCTCCGCGGCGCCCGCGGTGAGTTCCTACAAGATCGGCGTGGACGACATGGTCCAGGTCACGGTGTGGAAGAACCCGGAATTGGGGATCACCGCGCCGGTGCGGCCGGACGGCAAGATCTCGGTGCCGCTCATCGGCGACGTGGTCGCCGGCGGCAAGGCCCCCGACGAGGTCGCCGACGACATCCAGAAGCGCCTGGCGGTGTTCGTCCGCGATCCGCAGGTGGCGGTGATCCTCACGGATCTTCGCAGCCACGAGTACCTCTCGCGCGTGCGGGTGACCGGCGCGGTGCGCAATCCGATCTCGATCCCGTACCGCCAGGGCATGACGGTGCTGGACGCGGTGCTGGCGGCCGGTGGCCTGACCAACTTCGCCGCGTCCGATCGCGCCGAGCTCTACCGCAAGCAGGGTGACGGCACCCAGACCTACAAGGTCTCGCTCGACCGCATCCTCAACCACGGCGACCTGAGCACCAACTTCGCGGTGGCGCCTGGCGATGTCATCACTGTCCCGGAGCGCCTGCTGTGAGTGCCGGCCAAGGACAGTGGCCCGTCCCCAGCGACGGGCCTTCGGTCGCGACGGTCATTCCGGTCGCCGTGGGCGTGGCGCGCCGACGCCCCGTGCTGCTCGCCTCGGTATTCGCGGGCATCGCCCTGCTGGCGATCCTGCTCGGGCTGGTGGTGCCGAAGAAATACAGCGCCTCCACCAGCATCCTGGTCGAGAACGGCAACATCATCGAGCCGCTGATGGAAGGCCGGGCGGTGTCCACCAGCGTCGCCAACCGCGCCATGATGGCCCGCGACGTCGCCTTCAGCCGCCGCGTCATGAACGACATCCTCAAGACCGGCGGCTGGATGGCGCAGAACCCGAGCGCGCTGGAGCAGGACCGGCTGATCGAACAGATCAAGAGCCGCACCAGCATCAGCACGCCGATGCCGGCGGCCAACGCCAAGACCCCGGTGATGGGCAACCTCATCCAGGTAAGCTACTACGACTCCGATCCCAAGCGCGCCTACCTGGTGACCAAGCGCTTCGGCGAACTGATCATCCAGGAAAGCCTGGCCAACAAGGAGCGCGAGAGTCGCGCGGCCTTCCAGTTCATCGACGGCCAGGTCGAGCAGTACCACGCCAAGCTGGCGCAGGCGGAGGCGAAGCTCGAGGACTACCGCATCGCCAACCCCGACGCCCGCGAGGGCGTGACCGGCGACGTCACCAGCCGCATCGCCGAACTGCGGCGCCTGGTGGACACCGCGCGCATGGACATGATCGACAGCGGCTCCGAGGTCGCGGCCCTGCAGTCGCAGCTGTCCGGCGAAAGCGAGATCAGCGCGGTGAATTCGCGCTCCAGCCAGATCCGCGCCCGCCTGGCCGAGCTCAATGCCCAGCGCGAGCAGTTGCTGCTCACCTACACCGACCAGTACCCGGACGTGGTGCGCATCAACCACCAGATCAGCGACCTGGAGCAGGAGATGAAGGGTGCGCGGACCTCCGCCAGCAGCCGCATGGCCGGCTCGCCGATCGCGATCGAGGCCGCGGCGACGATGAACCCGCTCTACACCGAACTGCGCAGCCGCCTTTCCGCGGCCCGCCAGCGCCAGGCGGCGGCCTCGTCCCGGGTGGCCACGGGTCAGTCGCTGCTCGGTGAGGAAATGGCGCGCAGCACGCGCATCGCCGGCTCCGAGCGCAGCCTCGCCGAGCTCACCCGCGACTACGAGGTCAACCGCGACCTCTACCAGGACCTGCTCAAGCGCCGCGAAAACGCCCGCGTCTCGATGAACCTCGACGCCAAGCGCGAGGGCCTGAGCTTCCGCGTGCAGGAGCCGGCGCAGATGCCGCTGCGTCCCAGCGGCCTGCGGCTGATGCATTTCGCGGTCGCCGGCCTGGCACTCGCGCTGCTGGCGCCGCTGCTGCTGGTGGCCGGCTACGTGAAGATGGACCCGCGCGTACGCACCCCGCTGCAAATCGAGCGCGTCGCCGGCCTGCCGGTGATCGGCGCCATCCCGCACTACTCCACCCGCAGCCAGCGCGTGCGGGGCGCCCGCAAGATGGCGCTCGCTTCGCTGATGGTGCTCTCGGTTCCCCTGGTCTTCGGCCTGATCCTGGCCATCAAGTTGGCGAATCCCTCATGACCGACCTCTCGCACTCGCCCGCCACCCTCGACCCGCTGGTGGCCCGCCGCGGCGGCAGCCTGTCCATCGCCCGGATGGAGGAGCCGCGCCAGCTCACGCCTTCGCAGCTGGAGGAACGCGCGATCATCCATCGCAAGGGCCAGGCCCGGCCGGCGGTGGACGCCTTCCGCGAACTGCGCACCCGCCTGCTGGCGATGTTCGGCGGCGCCAACTTCGTCGCGCTGGTCACGCCGGTGTCGCGCGGCAGCGGCGGCAGCTTCGTGGCCCGCAACGTCGCCGCCGCGATGGCCTTCGACGAGGCCAAGAGCGCGGTGCTGGTGGACTGCGACCTGCGCCAGCCCTCGCAGCACGAGGTGATGCGGGTGATGCCGGAGCGCGGCGGCCTGATCGACCTGCTCGAGGATCCCGACCGTTCGGTGGCCGAAGTGCTCTACCCGACCGGCGTGCCGCGCCTGCGCCTGCTGCCGGCCGGCAGCAGCCGCGAAATGGTCAGCGAGTATTTCGCCTCCTTCCGCATGGGCCTGCTGCTGGATTCGCTGCGCAGCCGCTACCCCGACCGCTACATCTTCCTCGACAGCCCGCCGGCGCTGGGCGGCCCCGACGCCAAGATCCTCGCCGGCCTGTGCGACGTGGTGGTGCTGGTGGCCGGCTACGGCCACGACACCCCCGCGCAGATTGCCCAGGCCGCCTCCAACTTCGATCCGGAGAAATTCGCCGGGGTGGTGTTCAATGAAGGCCTGTGACGGGGGCGCCCGCAACCGCCGCCGCCCGCTGCGGGCGTTGCTGCCCGCGGCGCTCGCGCTGGCGCTGGCCGAGCCGGCGGCCGCGACCGTTTTCACCTACGAGCTCGACGCCGGCCTGCGCCACGAGGACAACGTCACCCTGAGCGAGGACGACCCGGAATCGGACACCATCCTGTTCGGCTCCTTCCGCTTCGTGGTGCAGCACGACACGCCGAAGCTGGAACTGCGCGGCCGCGGCAACATCCGTTACTTCAACTACCTCGGCGACACCTATCCGGATGAGCTGCGCGGCGAACTGTCCGCGCAACTGGACTGGAACATCATTCCCAACCGACTGCACTGGGTGGTCGAGGACTATGCCAGCCGCCAGGAGGTCGACGTGCTCGGCCGGCCCGACCCGGCCAACCAGCAGCAGGTCAACGTGTTCCTGACCGGCCCGACCTTCCTCTTCCACTTCGGGCGCAACAACACCGGCCAGCTCGACCTGCGCTACATGGACAGCTACGCCGAGCAGACCGACTCCTTCAACGGCCAGCGCCTGATCGCGCGCGCCGCGCTGGAACGCGAGCTCAACCCGCGCACCAAGGCCGGCCTGCACCTGGAAGCCACCCACGCTCGCCTGCGCGAATCGGCCTCGGACGACTACAAGCGCTGGGATGCCTACGTCAGCCTGGACCGGCGCGTGCCGGCGCTGCGCCTGCGCGCGGACCTGGGCTACACCCGCATCGAGCCCGAGAACTCGCCCGAGAGCATCAGTTCCGCGTTGGTGCGCAGCCGGCTGGACTGGAACCCGCGCGGCCGCCACCACTTCAACGCCGGGCTCGACTACCAGCTCGCCGACGCCGCGCAGCGACTGATCCAGCGCAGCTCCGACTTCGCCAACGAGACCTACACCAGCGTGGTCAGCGCCAACGAGTTGCTCGACCAGTACGACGCCCTGGCCAATGGCGACCTGGCGGTGGGTTCCGACGCCTATCGCGAGCGCCGCGTGGACCTGGGCTACCGCTACCAGGGCGAGCGCGTGGTGGTGCGGGTGCATCCCTTCGTCAAGCGCACCCGCTACCTCGAGGAGCTGGCGCCCGGTTCCACCGACCTCAACCGCAACAGCCGCGGCGAGGCGGTCGAGATCGAGTACAAGCTCAAGCCGCGCCTGAACCTGGCGGTGCGCGCCTTCGACCAGGACCTGAAGTATCCGACGCTCGAACGGCATGACACGCTGCGCGGCGTGAGCGTGGCGCTGCTGGACAAGTCCGCGCGCAATTGGCGTTGGCGCGTGGAGGCCACCCACGTGCGCCGCGACAGCAGCGTCGACGGCCAGGGCTACCGGGACAACACCATCGGCTTCGCACTCATCAGGTCGCGCTGATGGCCTGGGTCTTCTGGAGCTGCCTGGCCGTGCTGGGCTTCACCTATGCCGGCTATCCGTTGCTGATGGCGCTGCTTGCACGAGCCCGTCCTCTGCCGGTACGCCCGCTCGACCAGGCTCCGGCCATGGACGTGCTGGTGGTGGCGCATGACGCCGCCGACATGATCGAGGACAAGATCGACAACCTGCTCGAGCTCGACTACCCGCCCGACCGCCTGCGCATCAACATCGTCTGCGACGGTTGCAGCGACGATACCGCCCTGCTGATCGGCCGTCGGCTGTCGCCGCGCGTGCGCCTGCATGCCTTTCCCACGCGGCGCGGCAAGTCGGCCTGCATCGGCAACGTGCTGCCCATCCTCGACCGCGAACTGGTGCTGTTCACCGACGTGCGCCAGCGCCTGGATCCCCAGGCGGCGCGCCAGCTGGCGGCTGCGCTCGGCGATCCCAACGTCGGCGCCGCCAGCGGCGAACTGGTGCTGCAGGCCAGCAGCGACTTCGGCCGCGGCATCGACGCGTACTGGCGCTACGAGAAGCTGATCCGGCGCTGGGAATCGGCCAGCGGCTCCCTGGTGGGCGTCACCGGCGCGATCTACGCGGCGCGGCGCGAAGCGCTGCCCGAGGTTCCGCCCGGGCTGATCCTGGACGACATGTGGATTCCGCTGGGCGTGGCCTCGGTGGGCTATCGGGTGGTGTTCGTGCCGTCCGCGCTGGCCTACGACCTCGCCTCGTCGCGGCCGGAAGCCGAGCAGGTGCGCAAGCGTCGCACCCTGGCAGGCAATTTCCAGCTGCTGAAGCGCTGGCCGGACCTTGCCCTGCCCGGCGCGCACCCGCTGGCCTGGCGGCTGTGGGGACACAAATGGCTGCGATTGCTGG
>CBININ010000040.1:0-11806 GCA_966250755.1 uncultured Gammaproteobacteria bacterium
CCGGAGAAAGGACCGACCGGCACCTGCACGTCCGTTACCGCATGCAAGGTTCCGTCGTGCGCGATCCGGAAGGTGGACAGGCGACCCGGCGGCGTGGCGTCCAGCGCGAACAGCAGGCCGTCGGCGACCGCCAGGTCGTCCACCCGGTCGGCATGCGCGGGCACCGCGGACAGCGCGCGGCGACCGCTTCGAAGTTCGATGCGCTCGATGCCGCGCGCCGAGCGCGCGACGTAGGCGATACCGTCGGCCACCACGACATTGGTGCTGGCATCCACCGCCGAGGTCGGCGTGGACACCGCGCCCGCGATCAGGCCCGGCCAGCCGCAGGCGCCGAGCGCCAGCGCCGCCGCCATTGCAATCCCGAAGCTTGCGTGCGCGCGAGCGCTCCAGCCTTGCACCGGTTCGTCTCCCCTGCCTGGGCCGCGCCTGCGCGGCGGAGCGGGCGCAGGCCAGTGCTTGCCCCCATGGCCAAGGATTCGCACGGTGGGCACCCGTGGTTACGCCGGATCACCCCATGAAGGGCGATGGTCGCATCACGGCACCCGCGAACCACTCGAGACGCGCGAGAATGGGGCGCCAGCCGCTGCCACACCGCCGAGGGAAACAGCCATGTACACGCCCCCGCATTTCCTCGAAGCCCGCGACACGGAACTGCAGCGCCTGCTGCGCGCGCATCCGCTCGGCCTGCTGGTGATCCATGGCCGCGATGGCCTCGACGCCAACCACCTGCCCTTCCTCGTCGACGCCGAGCGAGGCGAGCGCGGCGTGCTGCTCGCGCACGTCGCGCGCGCCAATCCGGTCTGGCGGCAGGTCGCCGACGGCGATGCGGTACTGGTGGTGTTCCGCGGCGCGCAGGGCTATGTCTCGCCCAGCTGGTACCCCAGCAAGCACGAGCACCATCGCCACGTGCCGACCTGGAACTACGAGGTCGTGCACGCGCACGGCCGCATCCGCATCCGCGACGACGCGACCTTCGTTCGCGGCGTGGTCGCACGGCTGACGCGCGAGCACGAAGCCGGCGAACCGCGGCCGTGGAAGATGGGCGACGCGCCCGCCGACTACCTCGCCGACCTGGTCACGAAGATCGTCGGCCTGGAGGTCGAGGTGACGCGCTGGGAGGGCAAGCGCAAGCTCAGCCAGAACCGCGAGCCGCGTGATTTCGACGGTGTGGTGGAGGCCCTGGAGGCGCGCGGCGAGGCGGCACTGGCCTCGGCGATGCGCGAGCTCGAACGCTAGCGCGGAACCCTGGCACCACGCGACGCCCGCGGGCGCCGGAAACAACACGGCCCGCCGAGGCGGGCCGTGTCGCGCGTGCAGCGGATGCCGTCCTCAGTTGACGAGGATGGCGCTCCAGGCCTTGGCGACGGCATCCTGCTCGGCCGAGCCGGCGCCGTACAGGTCGGCGGCGGCGTTGAGGGTAGCCGTGCGCGCCTGCGGATAGGTCGTGCCGGTGCCCATGTACACGGTCAGGGCGCGGTACCAGATCTTGGCAGCCTTCTCATTTCCGATGCCGGTCAGCGACGCGCTACCGGTGGCGTTCTTGGTGTTGCCCAGTACGCAGGTCGCACTCGCCGGCATGCCGGGATCATTGGTACCCACGGCCAACAGGTAGAAGAAGTGGTTCGCCGGGCCCGAGGAGTAATGCGGGTCGACGCCGCCCAGGCCGCCGGCCGGGTAGCAATCGTACGACAGGTTGCCATCCAGGTTGGGGTCGTACATCCAGCGCAGCGTGCCGGTGCCGTTGGTGTAGATCTTCTCGCCGATGCGGTAATCGCCCGGATCGTTCGGATGGTTGACGTAGAACTCGACCATCGTGCCCATGATGTCGGAGTTGGCTTCGTTCAGGCCGCCCGAATCATTGGAGTAAACGAGGTTGGCGGTGGCTTGGTTCACGCCGTGGCTCATCTCGTGGCCGGCGATATCGAGCGACACCAGAGGCAGATAGCTGCCACCGGCATCGCCGTAATACATGGCACCGGCATACCAGGCCGCATTGACCCAGCCGCGGCCAACGTGGACGTAGCTCTTCACACCCTGGCCGTCGTTCTTGATGCCATTACGACCATGCGCAGTCTTGTAATAGTCCCAGGTCTTCGACACGCCGAAATGCGCATCCGCCGCGACCGTGGCCCGATCGCTGGTGGTGTTGTTGCCCCAGGTGTTGTCGGCGTCGACGAACAGGGTCGCACGGCTCGCCGCCGTGCTGTAGGCGACCTGGTTGGCGTCGTACACCGCGCCGCTGCCGCGGGTGGTGTCGGTCATGTTGAAGCTGCTGCCCGACTGCGCGGTGTTGAGCGAGACGTTGCCGTACATCAGCGTGCGACCGCTACCGACTACGGCGGTGCCGCCGCCGGTGCCACCGCCACCGCCCGGCTTGGCGGTGTGGACCATGTCCCAACGGTCGAGGATGCGGCCGCTGGAAGCGTTGACGAAGTAGTGCATCTCGGTCGGGTCGCCATTGGCCTTCTGGCCGGCGAACACGACTTCATAGGCCAGCTGCGGCCTGGCGTTCAGCGCGAACACCACCAGGCGCGCGGAGGGCACGCCCTGGAAGCCGGTGCCGAACTGCGTGCCGGCGATCGCGATCGCGTCGTCGGTGCGCACCGCGGCGCGAAGGCCCGGGCGCTCGCTGCTCGACAGGGTCTGGCTGACCGAGCGCAACGCACCACCGCGCGAATGGGTAACGAAGTCGCCGCCGATCACGTCCATGCCGGCCCAGGTGCGGGTGAAGCGCACGTGCTCGTCGCCGTTGGCATCGATGATCGTGTCCTTGACGGCGAAGCGGTCACCGCTATGGGCGCGCACGGCCGAGGGATTGGCGTAGATGTTGGAGAAGGCGCGCGACTGCGCATCCTCGCGGGCAGAACCAGCGTTGGCGGTTCCGGCGAGCGCAAGCAGTACCGCGGCAGTCAGCAGCTTGGAATACGACGACATGGAATCCCCTCAAATGGAAAAAATGCGGAATGTGGCGCGCCCTCCCCGCCCGACGCCGATGGCTAGCGCCGGGGACCAGGGGGGGTTGGCTTCCCGACGATGCGCCTGAAGCCGCTGGGTCAAGCCTCCGGCCACCCCTGCGATGTGTAATCTGGGTTTTCAATCACACTTTCCTTCAAATAATTGCTTATTTTCTGATCTGTGCGAAGACGGATGCTGCGCCGCAAAATGTTCAAATTTCGCAAATATGCGCGGATTGTGCGATGCAGCACACAGAATGTTCAGGCACGGACGCGCCGCCCGCCGACGCGGAACCCGGTCCGGCCCGCGCCGCGGTCTACTTCGAACCGGTGGCCGCGGCCGCCGAACTGCCTGCCGAGGCGTCGGGTGTCGGCGTGAATCCGAACCACTGCGCCGCCGGCTGGGTCTCCGGCAGGATGTAGACCAGGCCCTTGGCCGGGGTGAAGTCCGGGCTGACGACCTGGGCGAAGAAGGCCGGCGGCACGTTGATGCAGCCGAAGGAGATGCGGTTGTCGTCCGGCGTGGGGCTCGCGAGTCGCGCCGCGCGCCGCTCGACCGGCTTGCCGGGCACGACGACGTGCATCGAGATCGCCGCGTCGTAGTCGATCGACAGGACCTGCTTTCCCTCCGAGTCCTTCATCAGCCACGAGCGGTAGCGGCCCGCGGGCGTGATGCGCTTGGACGGCGGGATCGCGGACATCGGCGCGTCGTTCGGCACCAGCATCCGGTCGCCGCGGCCCATGCCGAGCAGGACCGGCGCCGTCGCCTTCAACTGCGCGGAGGCGTTGAACGCGTAGACGCGAGCGTCGACCTTGTCCACCACCAGGAAGGGCAGGCCGGCGTTGTCGCGGCTGGACCCGATCCATTGCACGACGCCCTGAACTTCGGCCGGGGCGGACGCCAGACGGTCGAGCGGCGCCGGCACCGGCGCTGCGGTCTGTACGCCGGGAAACTCCAGCGCGACCGGCGGCGCGGGCAGCGACGTGATCGACGGGGCGGCGAGCGGCGCGGCCGCTTGCACGGGAGGGCCGTCGGAGGCGCGCGCGTGCGTCGCGCCTGTCGCGAGCAACAGCAGCAGGGCCGGGAGTCGAAGCACCATCATGAACGTGTTTCCTGCAGTCGCCAGCAAGTCGGAAGGTCGAGTCGCCATCATACGGGTGCGTGGCGAAGCAACCGTGCGTTGCGCCGTGGATTCCCGCTTCGCCGCGTGCGAAGTCTGGAGTCCGGTGGCTTCGCCAAACATGAACGGATACGCGCACGCGGCGCCGAAGCGGCCGACGGATTGCCGTCCGGTTCATTTTCAGATGTTACCTTTCCGTTCGGATGGCGCCCTGATGATCGCGACCCCCCGCGCTGTTCCCATCCACACCTGGAGAAAAACATGAAAAGGACTTTGATCAGCTGCGCGCTCCTCGCGGGCATGGCCATGGCCAACACCGCGATGGCGCAGGACTACGACGATCGCTGGTACCTCACCGCGGGCGCCGGCTACGGCGTGTTCGACGGCGACCGCAACGTCGACAACGAGCTCTACGGCACCCTGGGCTTCGGCAAGTTCGTCACCCCCAACCTGTCGATCGACCTCGAGGCCTGGCACTCCAATCCCGAGCTCGACTACGACTTCTCGGAAGAGCGCAACTGGGAACTGATGAGCCTGTCGCTCGTGGGCCGCTACCACTTCGGCGCCGCCGACAGCTGGCGCCCCTACCTCGCGCTCGGCGTGGGCGTGCAGGAACACCACGATGGCACGCAGACCCAGCCGATCGAGCTCGGCTTCAACGAATCGCGCAACGGCAACAACCTGCTGGGCATCGCCGGCGTCGGCGTGCAGGGCGACCTGTGGCGCGGCAGCCTGCGTGCCGAGATCGGCGCGCGCTACGACATGGACGATGAGGGCGTGGGCGGCGACGACTACGTCGACGGCTACGCCGGCCTGAGCTTCGTGCTGCCGCTGGGCAGCCGCGACGTCGCCGAGCCGGCGCCGGCCGCCGTGGTCTCGACCCCGGCGCCGACCTGCTCGGACCTCGACGACGACCGCGACGGCGTCAACAACTGCAACGACCGCTGCGCGAGCAGCGCGGCCGGCGAAGCCGTCGGCGCGGATGGCTGCGCGATGCCGGTGCAGCAGCCGCAGCCCGAACCGCAGCCCGAGCCGATGCAGCCGAAGCCGTTCCGCGGTTGATCCAGCGCTCCATCGCAACATCCGAAGCCCGGCGAAAGCCGGGCTTCTTCATGCCAGGGGGCGGGCAGCCCCGACCGGCAAGCGTGCGACGCGTGCCATCTCGCCGCGCCGAAATGCCGGGGGATCGCGGCGGTAGTCCAGGAACATCGCGGTCGCGTCATCGCCCCAGAACAGTTCGCCGCCCCAGGCAAGCGTCGGCACTCCAAACACGCCGGCCTGCACGGCCTCGTCGAAGTTGCGGCGCAACTCGTCCTTGACGGCCGGATCCGCCAGCGCCGCCTGCGCCGACGGCAGGCCGAGCGCCTGGGCAAGCGCCTGCTGGTCGTGCGCGCCATGCACCGATCGGCCTTCGATCCACAGGTGGCGCATCACCGTGTCGACCGCCTGCGGCGTGCTGCCGGCCGCCACGCAAAGCCGCAGCGCCGGCATCGGGTTGAACGGATGCGCGTCCGGGAAGCGCATGGGGATCCCATCGCGCTGCGCGCGCCAGAGCACGTGCCGGTAGGTGAACTCGCGCTTGCCCGGGATCTCCGCCGGGCCCTTCTGGCCGAGCCGGTCGAGCAGGCCCGCGAACAGGATGGGCCTGGGCGCGACCTCGATGCCCAGGCGCTGCAGGCGGTGCCACTGCAGGTAGGCAAAGGGCGACACGAAATCGAAGTACCACGCCACCGGTGCGTCCACGGCCTGCTCCGTCGCGAGGGAAGCTCCCTCAGATCACCGACTCCACCACGTCCGGGGCATCGCGGTAAAGCCGCTGCCGCAGGAAGTCGAGCACGGCGTCCAGCGCCTCGCGCGTCGGTTCGCCCTCGCGGTCCACCAGGTGGGCGGTCAGGACCGAGTGCGGTGAGCGGATGACGTCGCGGAAGAACGGCGGCGGATCGGGATGCGCGGCGGCGTCCGGCAGCACGCGCTCGACGAAGCGCGGGCCCAGCGCCTCGCGGTAGGCGGCGAAGCGTTCGGCGCGGCAGTACCGGTCGCCCTCGAAACGCAGGGCGAGCACGCTGAGATCCTCGCGCTCCAGGCGCTGGCGCACCTGCGCGAGTTCCTCGGCCGAGATCTCGAGCCCGCCCGGGTTGTCCAGCGGCAACGAAGGCTGCGACAGCACCGGCGCCAGCATGGCCGGGTCGAGCATCATCGACAGCGCGAAATTGCCGGTGAAGCACATGCCCACCGCGCCCACGCCCGGGCCGCCGCACTCGTGCAGGGCGATGCGCGCCAGCCCGCGCAGCCACGACGCCACCGGGCTCGACGCCCCGCCACCCAGCGCACGGAACTCGGCGCTGATGCAGGCGCGCTTGAGCACAGCCACGCCCTCCTCCGCCTGCGGCACCGCGCCGTCGCACCCGAACAAGGACGGCATGTACACCGTGAAGCCGGCCTGCCGCACCCAGCGCGCGAAGCGTGCCACCTGGGGGCTGATGCCCGGCATCTCCGCCATCACGACGACGCCGGGGCCCTGGCCGGCCACGTACACACGCTTCTCGATGCCGTCCACGATGATCGGACGGGGAAGGAAATCGGCGAGATCGTCGTCCTGGGGCGTACCTTGCATGTGTCGGCGTCCTGCGTGGCTTGCCGCAGTGTCGCGCCGCGCAAGCGGCGGGGCGAGGGCGCGCGGCGACGGCTTTCAGGCGTTTCCGGACACCGCGCCGCGCAGCGCGGCGGCGAGCAGCAGCAGGCCCAACGTCGCCAGCAGCACCGCCGCCAGTCGCGACCACAGCACGCGCCGCGCCTCGCCGCGGTGGCGGGTGGCGCCGCGCGACACCGCGTAGCCCAGGGTCAGGTGCCACACCAGCGAATTCATCGTCACCATCACCACCGCCGCGAGCACCAGCATCGCGGGCGGGTGCAGGGGCAGCACGGTGGAGAAGATGCTGGCGAAGAACAAGGCCGCCTTCGGATTCGAGAGATTGGTCAGCAGGCCGGCGCGGAAGGCGCGGTGCCCGTCCACCGCCTGCGTGCCGCGCGCCGGCGCGTTCGCCCGCCACATCTGCGACGCCACCAGCAGCAGGTAAGCGGCGCCCGCCAACTGCAGCCCGACCTGCAGCGCCGGCCAGCGATGCAACAGCCCGCCGATGCCGGCGACCGCGGCCAGCGCCCACAGGCAGGCCCCCAGTGCGATGCCGAGCGCGCCGAAGGCGGCGGCGCGGCGTCCCTCGTGCGCCGCCAGGTGGGTGGTGAGCAGCACCGCGGCGCCGGGGCTCATCACCACGGGCACGTGCAGGACCCACAAGGTCAGCAGGACGGGGAGCATCTCAGCGCCCGCCGCTGACGTCGATCAGGGATCCGGTGACGTAGGAGGCCTGTTCCGACAGCAGCCAGGCGATGGTGGCGGCCACTTCCTCGGGCGTGCCGCCGCGGCCCATCGGAAGACCCGCCGCGAGGCGCGCCACCCGCCCCGGCTCACCGCCGCTGGCATGGATCTCGGTGTCGATGAAGCCGGGGCGCACCGCGTTCACCCGCACACCCTCGCCCGCGACCTCGCGCGCCAGCCCCATGGTGAAACTGTCGATCGCACCCTTGGAGGCGGCGTAGTCCACGTACTCGTGCGGCGAACCCAGCCGCGCCGCCACCGACGAGACATTGACGATGGCGCCGCCGTGGCCGCCGCGCGAACGCGCCATCTCGCGCAACGCGCGTCGCGCGCACAGGAAGCTGCCGAACACATTCACCGCGAACACGCGCTCCAGCCGCGCGCGGTCGATGTCCACGACCGCGGCCTGAGGTTCGAGCACGCCGGCATTGTTCACGAGACCGACCAGCGGGCCGAGACCGTCGGCGCTGGTCGCGAACAGGCGTTCGACCTCGGCTTCGCGCGACACGTCGGCCTGGATCGCCAGCGCGCGCCCGCCCGCGTCGCGGATGCGGGCCACCACTGCATCGGCAGCTTCAGCGTCGCGCCGGAAGTTGACCGCTACGGCATGACCCATGCCTGCCACCGCCACGGCGGTCGCCGCACCAATGCCGCGGCTGCCGCCCGTCACCACCACCACGCCCGGCCTCGACTCCACTGCGCGATCCTCGTCCTTCACTGGCACGTCATTCAAGCCCACGGCGCAAGCGACGACCAGCGCCTGCGCCGACCGCGACCGTGCGCCGATGGACACGCACGCGCCGACTCACGGCATGACCGTCGCCGCCATGCGGAAGTGGCTGGGCGGCGCGCCGGTGGACTGCCGCATCAGGCGGCGCAGCGCGGTGGCGTCCTGGTAGCCGACCGCGGCGGCGACGCGCTCGATGCTCATGCGGCTGCCCTGCAGCAGCGCGCGGGCGCGGCGCAGCTTGATGCTGCGGATGAAGTCGCCGGTGCTCTTGCCGGTGGCGCGGCGCACGTGGCGGGCCAGGGTCTTCTGCGACACGCAGAACTCGCGGGCCAGGTCGCTGATCGCCGGCACCTCGGGCAAGGCCGATTCCAGCCGGTCCGACAGCTTGCGCACCAGGGCGTGGCCACTGGCCAGCACCTCCGGCGCCATGAAGGGCGCCTGCGAGACGCGGTGCTCGAGCAGCAGCCAGCGCGACACGGCGTCCGTCAGCTGCGGGCCGAAGCGCTCGCGCAGCAGGTGCAGCATCAGGTCCGAATGGGCGAAGGCCGCGCCGGCGGTGGTGACCGGACCGTCGGCGCAGACCATGCGGTCGGCATCCACCGTGCACTGCGGCGAGACGTTCGCCAGCACCGGCGCCAGCCACCAGGTGGTGGTCACGCGCCGGCCCGCCAGCAGTCCGGCCGCATCGAGCAGGAACACCGCCGAGCACGAAGCCGCCGCCTCGCCGCCACCGCGCACGTGCGCGGCCAGCATCCGCGCCAGCGCCGCGCACTCCGGGTCCTTCATTTGCGCGAGCAGGGCATGCGGCTCCGCGCCCAGGCCCGGCACCAGGCAGACCGAGCGGTTGCCGCGCCGGCGCTGCGGCAGCTTCGCCGTCATCACGCTGATGCCGTCGCGCAGTTCCACCCGCCCGCCGTGCAACGAAAACAGGCCCCAGCGGGGCGTGGGCGCACCGACGCCGGCGGCCAGCTGCGCGGCCGCGTCGAGGATGTCGCGGCTCATCACCACGCTGCTCGGATAGGCGCCTTCGATGACGATGACCTCGAAATCCCGCATGTCCAATCCCGCCTGAAAGATGTCTGCGTGGGCCCTGCCATCCTAGCGCGTCCGCGCCTGTAATGGCGGCATCCCACGTCCCGGTTGCCGCATGGATCCGCTTCCCCCTTCGAGCCGCGTCACCCCCGGGGGCGAGCTGGGCTTCATCGGCACCGGGACGATGGGGCTGCCGATGGCGCTCAACCTGCTGCGAGCGGGGCATCCGCTCGTGGTCTGGAATCGCAGTGCCTTCAAGTGCGAGGCCCTGGTCGAGGCCGGGGCACGACCAGCGCCCAGCGCGGCGGAGGTGTTCGAGGCCGCGCCCATCGTGTTGATGTCGCTGGCGAACGAAGGCGCGATCGACGAGGTGCTCGAGCGCGGTCGCCTGGCCTTCACGATGCAGCTGCGCGGCCGCACCCTGGTCAACCTCGGCACCACCTCGGCGCAGTATTCGGCGCGCCTGGAGGCGGACGTCGTGGAAGCCGGCGGACATTACGTCGAGGCGCCGGTGTCCGGCTCGCGCATGCCCGCCGAGCGCGGCGCGCTGGTGGGCATGGTCGCGGGGCATGCGCCGGCGGTGGCATGCATCCGGCCGCTGCTCGCGCCGCTGTGCGCGCGGGTGCTCGCGTGCGGCGCCGTCCCGGGCGCGATGCGCACCAAGCTGGCGGTCAACCACTACCTGATCGCGATGGTCGCGGCGCTCGGCGAATCGGTGCAGGCGGCACGCGCCGCGCAAGTCGACCTCGAACTGCTACGCGAAGCGCTGGATGCCGGTCCGATGGCCAGCGAGGTCTCGCGCCTGAAGCTGGACAAGATGCTGCGCGGCGACTACTCCGCGCAGGCCAGCGTCCAGGACGCCGGCACGATCGCGCAGCTGTCGCTATCGCAGGCGCTGTCGAATGGCGGCGAAGCGCCGCTGCTGCAGGCCTGCGTCGGCCTCTACCAGGCCGCCGAGCGCGCCGGTTGGCGCGGCCTCGACATGATCGCCGCCACCCGCACGCTGGCGCCGCGCGCATGAACGCCGTCGAACGCCTCAACGCCCTCGGTCGCGACGGGCTGTGCGGGCGCATGGGCATCGTCGTCACCGCCTTGGCGGCGACGCCGCAGCCCACCCTGACGCTGCAGATGCGGGTCGAGCCCGAGCATCACGCGCCGCACGGCTTCCTGCACGGCGGCGCGATCGCGGTGCTGGCGGACAGTGCCTGTGGCTTGGCCACCTTCGGCAACCTGCCCGAGGGCGTGTCCAACTTCTTCACCGTCGAGTCCAAGTGCAACCACCTGGGCGCAGTGCGCGACGGCGTGCTCGAGTGCACCGCGCGCGCACGCCACCTCGGCCGCAGCACGCAAGTGTGGGACGCGGAAGTGACCGAGCCTGCCACCGGCAAGCTGATCGCGATGTTTCGCTGCACCCAGATGCTGCTGCGCAACGCGCCCGCGGGCGGCTCCGCCGCATGAAGCCAGCGACGATCCGCGAGGCCCGCCCGGCCGACAACCTCGCCATCCGCCAACTGATCCTGCGCATCCTCAACGAGGAATACGCGATGGCGCTGACGCTGGCCGAGCTGCCCGACCTCGTCAATGTCTACGAGACCTACCGCATCAATGGCGGCGGGCAGTTCTGGGTGGTCGAGCAGGACGGCCGCATCGTCGGCTGCATCGGCCTGATGCGCCTGGGCCGCGGCGACTACGAGCTGCGGCGCATGTACGTGCAGGCGGCCGCGCGCGGCCAGGGCCTGGCGCAGCGCCTGCTCGACCTCACGCACGGCTGGGCGCGCCGCCACGGCGTGCGGGCGCTGTACCTGGAAACCAACGAGCAGTGGCACGCCGCCCAGCACCTCTACGCCAAGAACGGCTACGCGCCGATCGCGCAATCCGAATTGCCGCCCGAATTCCCCATCGTCCGCGTGGCG
Organism: uncultured Gammaproteobacteria bacterium; assembly: GCA_966250755.1. Classification (GTDB taxonomy): domain Bacteria; phylum Pseudomonadota; class Gammaproteobacteria; order Xanthomonadales; family Xanthomonadaceae; genus Arenimonas. The sequence goes on from CBININ010000040.1 coordinate 11,127, forward strand.
ACGGGCTTCTACCGCCTCGACCTCGACCCGGAAGCACGCACCGCATGATCTTCGACCGTCGCAAATCCCTCAGCGCCATCCTCGCCAGCGCCGAGGCGCGCAAGATGAAGCGCGAGCTCGGGCCCTTCCAGCTGGTCATGCTGGGCATCGGCGCGATCATCGGCACCGGCATCTTCGTGCTCACGGCCGAGGCGGCGCAGAAGGCCGGCCCCGGCATGATGGCCAGCTTCGTGATCGCCGGCTTCGTCTGCGCGGTGACCGCGCTGTGCTACGCCGAGTTGGCCTCGATGGTGCCTGTGTCGGGCTCGGCCTACACCTACGCCTACTCGGTGCTGGGCGAGCTCATCGCCTGGATGGTCGGCTGGGCGCTGGTGCTGGAGTACGCGGTGGCGGCCAGCGCGGTGTGCGTGGGCTGGTCGAAGTACGCGGTTGGGCTGGCCGAACACACGCTCGGGGTGGACCTGCCCGCGGCGTTGACGCTCGGCTACTTCGAGGGTGGCCTGATCAACCTGCCGGCGATCGCCATCGGCGCGCTGGTGACCGCGCTGCTGGTACGCGGCACCCGCGAGAGCGCGCGGCTGAATGCGGTGCTGGTGGGCATCAAGCTGGCGGCGCTGACGCTGTTCGTGGTGCTGACGGTGCCCGTGATGCAGGCGGAGAACTTCCATCCCTTCGCGCCG
>CBININ010000041.1:0-11791 GCA_966250755.1 uncultured Gammaproteobacteria bacterium
AAGGGCGACGTCCACGACATCGGCAAGAACATCGTCGGCGTGGTGCTCGCCTGCAACAACTTCGAGGTCATCGACCTCGGCGTGATGGTGCCGGCGCAAACCATCATCGACACCGCGCGCGAGCAGGCGGTGGACCTGGTCGGCCTGTCGGGACTGATCACGCCCTCGCTCGAGGAAATGGCCCACGTCGCCCGCGAGATGAAGCGCCAGGGCCTGGCCAGGCCGCTGCTGATCGGCGGCGCCACCACCTCGCGCGCGCACACCGCGCTCAAGATCGCGCCGCAACACGCCGAACCGGTGGTGTGGGTGAAGGATGCCTCGCGCGCGGTAGGCGTGACCCAGAGCCTGCTCAGCGCCGACCTGCGCGACCCCTTCGTGGCGCAGGTGGAGTCCGATTACGCCGACGTCCGTGCCCGCCACGCCAACCGCGGCGAGGCCAAGCCGCTGGTGCCGCTGGCGCAGGCGCGCGCACGCCGCTTCGACGGCGGCTGGAGCGATTACACGCCGCCGACGCCGAAACAGCCGGGCGTCACCGTCTTCGACGACATTCCGCTGGCCGCGCTGCGCGAGATCATCGACTGGACGCCCTTCTTCCAGACCTGGGAACTGTCCGGCCACTACCCGCGGATCCTCGACGATGCCGTCGTCGGTGCGCAGGCGCGCGAGCTGTTCCGCGACGCTACCCAGATGCTCGATCGCATCGTCGTCGAGGGCTGGTTGCAGGTGAAGGGCGTTGCCGGCCTCTGGCGCGCCCGCGGCCGTGGCGACGATGTCGAACTACCGGAGGCGACCGCGACACTGCACTTCCTGCGCCAGCAGGCCGACAAGCCGGTCGAACGCCCGAACCTGTGCCTGGCCGACTTCGTTGCACCGGCGGAGGTGGGCCGCGAGGACTGGGTCGGCGGTTTCGCGGTGAATGCGGGCCTCGGCATCGAGCCGCACCTGCGGCGCTTCGAGGCCGCACTCGACGACTACAACGCCATCCTGCTCAAGTCGCTCGCCGACCGCCTGGCGGAGGCCGCGGCCGAATGGCTGCATCGCGAGGTGCGCACCCGCCTGTGGGGCTACGCGCCGGACGAATCGCTGGATGTCGAGGCGCTGGTGAAGGAACGGTACCGCGGCATCCGCCCCGCGCCCGGCTACCCGGCCTGCCCCGAACACAGCGAGAAGGCCACGCTGTTCGCCCTGCTCGACGCCGAACGCACCATCGGCGTGCGGCTGACGGAGAACTTCGCGATGTTGCCGGCCTCGGCGGTCAGCGGGTTCTACTTCGCGCACCCCGGCAGCCAGTACTTCGTGGTCGGCCGGCTGTCGCGCGAGCAGGTCGCCGACTACGCGGCGCGCAAGGGCGTGGCGCTGGCGCAGGCCGAGCGCTGGCTGGCGAGCAACCTCGACTACGACCCGGACTGATCGCTACCAGACCAGGTCGTCGGGCACCTGGTAGGCCGGATCGGCGTAGGGATCGTCGCCGGCCGGCGCCTCCGGATCCACCTTCAGCGCGACCGCCGGTGCGAACACCTGCTCGGCCTCGAGCACCAGCGCCATCGGGAAGACCAGGTAGCGCCCGTCGATCTGCACCACGCCGAGCTCGCCGGCGTTCAAGGCCTTGAACTGTTCGGGCGTGACGTGCACGCGCTTGATCTTGCCGCCGTAGCTGAAGTGCCGCGCGATCTCGGCATTCGGGTCATTGAGCGCCTTGTCCTTCAGCAGCTCGGCCAGCTTCGCCTTGGCCTCGCGGCGCTGGCGCGCCTCTTCCTGTTTCAGGCGCTCGGCCTCGATGCGCTCGTCCTTCTCCTTCTGCGCGCGCAGGGCGTAGGCCTTGCCGAGATCGATCTCCTCCTGCGTGCGCGGCGCACGACGGACACCGCCGGGCTTGCCCGGCTGCCCCGCAGCCGCGCCGCCGCGCGGGCGCTCGTCGCGCCTTTGCGGCCGGCAGTCCCGGCCGCGTGCGTCCTGCGGCTTGCGCTGGCCATCCTGCGGCCGACGCTCGCCCTCGCGCGGTTTACGTTCGTGCTCGCCGCGCGGCCGCGCATCGCTGCGCGGGCCATCGGGGCGCGCCGGCTTGTCGGCCTTGGGCAAGGGCTGGTAGCCCAGGCCCATCAACTGGTCTTTGAGGGAATTGCCCATGTTGGTCTTGCTCGCGGCCGCGAAATCGGGCGCCTTCTCAATAGTGGGGCGGCGGCGGTTCCGCCGAGGGGTCCGAATACAGCAGCGTGCGCAGTTGCTTGAGGTCCTCGAGCGCCCGGCTGAGCAGCTCGTGGTTGCGCGCGGCTTCCGCCCGCGCGGCCGCCAGTGCGTCGCTCATCTCCTGCAGCGCCTGCTCCTGGAAGGCGAAGCGGGTCTCCAGTTCGGTGAAGCGCCGGTCGAACTGGAACTCGAGCGTCTGGTCGTCGTGCGCGGGCATGGCCTTCAATTCGGACGTCGGATGGTGCGGCCGCGGCCGATGCCGTAGTAGGCCAGGCCCGCCGCCTCGACTTCGGCCGGATCGTAGATGTTGCGGCCGTCGAAGATCGCCGGCTCCTTCAGCACGCCGCGGATGCGCGAGAAGTCCGGGCTCCAGAAGGCCTTCCATTCGGTCAGCACGACCAGCGCGTCGGCGCCTTCCAGCGCCGCGGCGGGCGAATCCACCAGTGCGAGGTCGGCGCGCTCGCCGTAGATGCGATGCGCTTCCTCCATCGCCTCCGGGTCGTAGGCACGGACCTTCGCGCCCACGTCCCACAGCTTGGCCAGCAGCGCGCGGCTCGAGGCCTCGCGCATGTCGTCGGTGTTGGGCTTGAAGGCCAGGCCCCACAGCGCGAAGGTGCGGCCTTGCAGCATGCCCTTGAAGTGGCGCTCCAGCAGCTCGAAGATCTTGTGCTTCTGGCGTGCGTTGACCGCTTCCACCGCTTCCAGGATTTGCGCGGAGTAACCGTGCTGCTTGGCCGTGCGCTCCAGCGCCTGCACGTCCTTGGGAAAGCAGGAGCCGCCGTAGCCGGCGCCCGGGTAGATGAAGCTGTAGCCGATGCGCGGGTCCGAGCCGATGCCGTGGCGGACCATTTCAATGTCCGCGCCCACGCGCTCGGCGATGTTCGCCATCTCGTTCATGAAGCTGATCTTGGTGGCCAGCATCGCGTTGGCGGCGTACTTGGTCAGCTCGGCCGAACGCACGTCCATGGCGACGATGCGCTCGTGGTTGCGGTTGAAGGGCGCGTACAGGCGCTTCATCGTCTCCAGCGCGGCGGCGCTGTCGGTGCCGATGACGATGCGGTCGGGGCGCATGCAGTCCTTGACCGCGTCGCCCTCCTTCAGGAACTCGGGGTTGGACACCACCTCGAAGGCGACGTCGGCGCCGCGCGCCTGCAACTCGCCGGCGATCGCCGCGCGCACCTTGTCGGCGGTGCCGACCGGCACGGTGGACTTGTTGACCACCACCGCGGGGCGCGAAAGGTGCTTGCCGATCGTGCGGGCCACCGCCAGCACGTACTGCAGGTCGGCACTGCCGTCCTCGTCCGGCGGCGTGCCGACGGCGATGAAGATCACCTCGCCGTGCGCGATCGGCTCGGCGGCGTCGGTGGTGAAGGCAATCCGCCCGCCGGCGTGGTTCGCGTGCACCATTTCCTCCAGGCCGGGCTCGTAGATCGGGATCACGCCCCGGTTGAGGCCGTCCACCTTGGCGGCGTCGATGTCGACGCAGACCACCTGGTTGCCCACTTCCGCCAGGCACGTGCCAGTGACGAGTCCGACGTAACCGGTGCCGAAAACCGTAACGCGCATGTCAGCTCCCTGCTGTGTGCGATGGACGACGGCATCCGGCCGCCGTCCGCTTGGATCGTTGGGCGACGGCATTGGCCGTCGCCCGCTTGGTTGAGTAACGCGCGGCGGCGTCCCGGCCGCCGCCCGCGAGGCCGCGCCGAGCGGGCCTTACTTGACGATGCCGAGCAGCTCGACCTCGAACACCAGGGTGGCGTTCGCGCCAATCGGTGGCTGGCCGTTCGGGCCGTAGGCGAGCTCGGCCGGGATCCAGAACTTGTACTTGCTGTTGACCGGCATCAGGGCCACGCCCTCGGTCCAGCCGGGGATGACCTGGTTGAGCGCGAATTCCACCGGCTCGCCGCGGTCGTAGGAGCTGTCGAACACGGTGCCGTCGAGCAGCGTGCCCTTGTAGTTGACGCGCACCTTGTCGGTGGCCACCGGCTTGGGACCCGACCCTTCGCGCATCACCATGTACTGCAGGCCCGACGGCGTGGTGCGCACGCCCGGCTTGGCCTTGTTGGCGGCGAGGAAGGCCTGGCCTTCCTTGAGGTTCTTCTCCGCGGCCTCGGACGCCTTCTTCGCCATCTTGGCCTGCAGCATCTGGCTGAAGTCGTTGCGGATCTTCTCGGCCTCGGCGGCGGTGAGCTTGGTCGGCTTGCCGTTGAACACGGTGGTGATCGCCTGGCTCAGGGTGGCAACGTCGATCTCGTCCTTGATCGGCTCCAGCGACTTGGCCACGTCCATGCCGATCATGTAGCTGTTGCGCTGCTTGTCGGACATCGCGGCGGCCGTCGGGCTGAGCCCGGCGTTCTTGTCGGCCGCCTTGCCGTCGGCCTTGCCGCCGGCCTTGGCGGCGTCGGGGGCCTGGGCGGTGCAGGACATGCTGCAGGCGATGGCCGTCAACAGGACGGCGGAACGAAAGACCGAACTCATCTGGAACGACTCCTGGTATGCCGAGGGGGGCCCGGCGCAAGCGGCTATTGTCGCGGCCCCGCCCGCCCCCGGCAATGGCCGCCTAACGGCGTGCTTCAGGCGCCGGCATGGCAAGCAGGCCTTCGATCTTCGCCACCAGCGCCGGGTCGTCCGGGCGGGTGCGGCTGCCGTAGCTCGCCACCACCTTGCCGCTGCGGTCGATCAGGTACTTGTGGAAGTTCCACTTCGGTGCTTCGCCGGTGGCTTTCGCGAGTTCGCGGTAGAAGGGCGTGGCCTGGTTGCCCTTGACGTGCACCTTCTCGAACATCGGGAACTTCACGCCGTAGGTGAGCGTGCAGAACGCCTGGATCTGCTGCTCCGAGCCGGGTTCCTGCCCCATGAAATCGTTCGACGGGAAGCCCAGCACGGCGAACCCGCGCGCCTTGTAGCGCGCGTGCAGGGCCTCGAGCCCTTCGTACTGCGGGGTGAAGCCGCACTTGCTCGCGGTATTGACCACCAGCAGCACCTGGCCGCCGTAGGTCTCGCGCAGGTTGAGTACCTGCTTGCCCGCCAGCTGGCGGTAATCCTGGTCCAGCAGGGCCTTGCCGGCCTGGGCCGGGGTACCCGCCAGCAGCAGGGAAAGGACTGCAAACATCAATGCTTTCATGGGCTTGGCTCTCTTCGGGGACGCCGGGGGGATATATGCCATCAGTTTGGTCGCTTTTTCGTGCAGACCGTGTTGACAAGGCAAATTGTAGTGTTATAGTTGCCTACAACACCAAACGGTTACCTCACCAACACGGGAGGCGGTTATGTACTACAAGCTCAAGAATTCGCTGGCGGGCCTGGGCGTTGCCCTGTCCATGGTCGGCCTGAGCCTCAGCGTCGGCCACCCGCCGACCGCCCGCTCCGTCCAGGCCACCGTGCCTGCGGCCGGCATGGAGGCCTCGCTCGAGGAACTGCAGGCGGCCCGCGAGAGCCTGCGCGGCATGCGCAGCCAGCTGGCCATGCCCTTCTACTCCTTCGCCCCGCTGCTGCCGCGCCGGGAGGGCTGAACATGTCGATCGCCTGGAGCGACAACGCCCCCATCTACCGCCAGCTCAAGGAGCGGGTGGTCGGCATGATGCTCGACGGGCTGCTCAAGCCCGGCGATGCGCTGCCCTCGGTCCGCCAGATCGCGGCCGAATACCAGCTCAACCCGATTACCGTCTCCCGCGCCTACCAGGAGCTGGCCGACGAGGAACTTGTGGAAAAACGAAGGGGACTTGGCATGTACATGACCGATGGGGCGCGCGAGAAGCTGCTGGCCAGCGAGCGCGATCGCTTCCTCAAGGAAGAGTGGCCGGCGATGCTCGAGCGCATCAACCGGCTCGGCCTGGACGTTTCGAAGCTGCTGCGCACGGGAGGTGCCCAGTGACCGCCGTCATCTCCGCCCGCGGCCTGTCCAAGCATTACGGCAAGACCGTGGCCGTGGACAACGTCAGCTTCGACATCCCCGCCGGCCGCATCGTCGGCCTGATCGGCCCCAACGGCTCCGGCAAGACCACCGCGCTGAAGGCGGCCCTGGGCCTGGTGCCCTTCGACGGCGAGCTGAAGGTGCTGGGCCTGGACCCGCGCACGCAGCGCGACCAGCTGATGGAGCAGGTCTGCTTCATCGCCGACGTGGCGGTGCTGCCGCGCTGGCTGCGCGTCGACCAGGCGATCGACTTCGTCGCCGGCGTGCATCCCAAGTTCGACCGCGCCAAGGCGCAGCGCTACATCGCCCACACCAAGCTGTCGCCTTCGATGAAGGTCAAGCAGATGTCCAAGGGCATGATCGTGCAGCTGCACCTGGCCCTGGTGATGGCGATCGACGCCAGGCTGCTGGTGCTCGACGAGCCGACCCTGGGCCTGGACATCCTCTACCGCAAGCAGTTCTACCAGAACCTGCTGGAGGACTACTTCGACGAGGACAAGACGATCGTCGTCACCACGCACCAGGTGGAGGAGATCGAGCACATCCTCAGCGACCTGATGTTCATCCGCGACGGCCGGATCATCCTGTCGGCGAGCATGGACGAGGTCGGCGAGCGCTTCACCGAGGTGATGGTGCCGGCCGAGAAGGTCGAGGCCGCCCGCGCGCTCAAGCCCATCGACGAGCGGCAGGTGTTCGGCAAGTCGGTGATGCTGTTCGATGGCGTGCCCAAGGCGCAGGTGGCGGCCCTGGGCGAGACGCAGAACGTCGGCGTCGCCGACCTGTTCGTGGCCACGATGAAGGGGACCTACGCATGAACACGACGATGAAGTGGCTCCTCAAGCGGGAGTTCTGGGAACACAAGGGCGGCTTCTTCTGGGCGCCGGCCGTGGTGGGCGCGATCCTGGCGCTCGGCGTGCTGGTCTCGACCGTCGCCGGCGTGGCCTTCAAGTCCCAGCATGGCGTGACGATCAACGGCGAGCAGGTCACCAACATCAGCCGCCAGATCAGCGCCGAGGACCTGGCCCAGATGGCCAATGCCGTCAGCCAGGGCTACGTGATGACCTCCGCCCCGCTGTTCCTGGTGATGGCCGTGGTGGTGTTCTTCTTCAGCCTCGGCAGCCTGTTCGACGAGCGCAAGGACCGGTCGGTGCTGTTCTGGAAGTCGCTGCCGGTGTCGGACAACGAGACCGTCGCCTCCAAGGCCGCGATGGCGCTGGTCGGCGCCCCGCTGATCACCCTGGGCTTCGGCATCGTCACCAGCCTCGTGGTGCTGGTGATCGCGATGGCCGGCGCGGCGGCGACCGGCGTGGGCGTGGCGGGCGCGGTGTTCACCTCGCCGGCGACCTATGCGGCGCCCTTTGCCCTGCTCGCCAACCTGCCGGTGTACATCGTCTGGGCGTTGCCGACCGTGGGCTGGCTGATGATGGTCTCGGCCTGGGCCCGCACCAAGGTGTTCCTGTGGGCGGTGGGCGTGCCCGTGCTGACCGGCGTGCTGCTGGCCTGGTTCAACGCGATGTTCGACTTCAACTGGGACGTCAAGTGGTTCTGGCACAACATCATCGCCCGCGGCCTGCTCAGCGCGGTGCCCGGCGCCTGGTTCGCCTTCGTGGATCCCCCGGGCGGCGTGCACGTGAGCCCCGGCCACACCGTCTTCCTCTGGCCGCTGGTCGCCCAGAGCTGGAAGACCCTGGCGTCGGTGCATGCGGTGCTGGGCGCGGTGGCGGGTGGCGGCATGCTCTACGCCGCGGCGCGCATCCGGCGCTGGAAGGACGAAGGCTGATCCCGCGCCTCGACAGTGGCAAGCATCCCTTGCACGTGAAGACCGAACGCCCCGCAGCCGCGGGGCGTTCTTCTTTTGACGGTCACCCTCGAGGCGGAGACAATCACCGCACCACGCCGGGGCTTTCGCCATGAACCACCTCGCGATCATCGTCGCCGCTGCCTCCAGCTTCGCGCTTGGCGGCCTGTGGTACTCCCCCGTCCTGTTTGGAAACGCCTGGAACCGCGAGAACGGTGGCGTGCCCCCGCCAGGGCACCCGGCCCGGGTATTTGGCGCTGCCTTCCTGTTCTCGCTGGTGGCCGCCTATGCCTTCGCGGTATGGCTCGGCCCCGCGCCCGCGCTCGAGGAGGCGGTGGGCAGGGGCGCGCTGGCCGGCGCCACGGTCGCGGCATGCTTCGGCATCAACTACCAGTTCGCGCAGCGCAGCGGGCGGCTGTGGCTGATCGACGGGGGCTACCACGTCGCCCAGTTCCTGCTGTTCGGGCTGCTGCTCGGCTCCTGGCACTGAGGTGGCCACCGACCGCAGCTTCGTGGAGTACGCCATCGAGCAGTCGGGCCTGGCGGGCGAACTCACCGTAAATCGACTGTTCGGCGAGTTCGCGCTGTACCTCGACGGCAAGGTCGTCGCCTTCGCCTGCGACAACAGCCTGCTGCTCAAGCCCTCGGCGGCGATGCCGGAGGTCGTCTCGCGATTGCCCGGGCGACCGCCCTACCCCGGCGCCAAGGATTACCCGGTGCTCGACGAACTGCTGGACGACCCGGACCTGCTGCGAAGCGTCCTGCTCGCGACGGCTGCCGCCCTGCCGGCGCCCAAGCCGAAAGGGCCGCCGCGCAAGCGCGCCGCCACGAGGAAAGCCAGGCCATGATGCCATCCGGCGCCTACGGCATCCGCTTCCTGATGGCGGTCGAGCCCGCCTTGGCGTCGCCCCTGTTCGGCATCTACTAGGAGCGGACGGATGATCCTGCGGCGGGCCGAAGCGGCCGACTTCGATGCGATCCTGCGCATCAACGAGGCCGAGGTCGACAGGACCAGCGCGATGGACGCGACGGCCCTTTCGCGCTTCGCCGCGATGGCCGCCCTGCTCGATGTGGTGGAGGTGGACGGCGAGGTCGTCGCCTTCCTGCTGGCCTTGCGCGAAGGCGCGCCCTACGCGAACGACAACTTCGCCTGGTTCAGTGCGCGCTATCCGCGCTTCCTCTACGTGGACCGGATCGTGGTGGATGCGGCGCAGGCTGGGCGCGGCCTAGGCGCAGCGCTGTACACACGCCTGTTCGACCGAGCCCGCACCGACGGTGTGCCCATGGCGGTTTGCGAGTACAACCTCGAGCCGCCGAACCCGGCCTCGGCGGCTTTCCATGCGCGGTTCGGCTTCGCCGAGGTCGGGCAACGCGTCTATTCCGACGGGGTTCGTCGCGTTTCCATGCAGGCTGCACCCGTTGCCTAGCCCGCGCCTCCACCGCCGGCCACGATCCCTCCCTTCGTCAGCGCCGCCGGATCCAGCAGCTTGCGCAGCTGCTTCTCCGGCAACCCCGTCATCTCCACCGCCACCTCGAGCACCGGCCGGCCTTCCTTGTAGGCGCGTTTTGCAATGGCGGCTGCCTGCTCGTAGCCGATGATCGGGTTGAGCGCGGTCACCAGGATGGGATTGCGCGCCAATGCTTCGTCCAGCCGGTCGCGGCGCACGGTGAAGCCGTCGATGGCGCGGGTGGCGAGCAGGCGCGAGGCGCTGGCGAGCAGTTCGAGGGACTGCAGCAGGTTGAGCGCGACCACCGGCAGCATCACGTTGAGCTGGAAGTTGCCGCTGGCGCCGGCGACGGTGACGGTGGCGTGGTTGCCCATCACCTGCGCGCAGACCATGGCCACCGCTTCCGGGATCACCGGGTTGACCTTGCCCGGCATGATCGAACTGCCCGGCTGCAGCGCCGGCAGTTCGATCTCGCCCAGGCCCGCCAGCGGACCGGAGTTCATCCAGCGCAGGTCGTTGCTGATCTTCATCAGGGCCACTGCCAGCACGTTGAGCTGGCCGGAGAATTCAACCGCCGCGTCCTGCGAGGCGATGCCCTCGAAGAGATTGTCCGCCGGGCGGAAGGCCACGCCGGTTTCCTTGCGCAGCCCCGCGATGGCGGCGCGGGCGAAGCGCGGGTCGGCATTGATGCCGGTGCCGATCGCGGTGCCGCCCAGCGGCAGGGCCTGCAGGCGCTTCGCGCTGTCGTCGAGCCGCGCGATCGCGCTGCCGACCTGCGCCGACCAGCCCGAGAGCTCCTGGCCCAGGGTCAGCGGCATCGCGTCCATCAGGTGGGTCCGGCCGGTCTTGACGACCCTGGCCAGCGCCTTCGCGCGACGGTCGATGCTGGCCCGCAACTGCTTCAGCGCGGGACGCAGTTGCCCATGCCATTCGAGCGCCGCGGCGACCTGGATCGCGGTCGGCACGACGTCGTTGGAGCTCTGGCCCAGGTTGACGTGGTCGTTGGGATGCACCGGCTTGCCGCCCGCGCGCGTAGCCAGGGTGGCGATGACCTCGTTGGCGTTCATGTTGCTCGAGGTGCCCGAGCCGGTCTGGAACACATCGATGGGGAAATGCGCATCGTGCGCGCCGGCGGCCACCTCGCGGGCCGCCGCGGCGATGGCGCGGGCCTGGCCCTTGGGCAGCAAGCCCAGCTCGGCATTGGCCTCGGCGGCCGCCGCCTTGACCAGACCCAGGGCACGGAGAAACGCGCGGGGCATGCGCAGCCCTGAGACGGGAAAGTTCTCCACCGCCCGCTGGGTACTGGCGCCGTAGAGGGCGCTGGCGGGCACCCGCAACTCGCCGAAACTGTCGTGCTCGACTCGGGTCTTGCCGGCCATCGCGCGCTCCCGCTGGGTCGAGCCCAGATCATAGCCTGCGGTAGAATTGGCGTCCCCACCGGAGACCGACCGATGCACGACGCCGCCCTGCTCGCCCTGTCGCCGCTGGACGGCCGCTATGCCGGCAAGGTCGGCGCCCTGCGGCCGATCTTTTCCGAGAGCGGCCTGATCCGCGCCCGCGTGCAGGTGGAGGTCGAGTGGCTGCTGGCCCTCGCCGCGGAGCCGGCCATCGTCGAGCTGCCGGCGCTGCCCGCGGACGCCGTCGCCCGCCTGCGCGCGCTGGTGGACGGTTTCGGCACCGTCGACGCCGCCCGGGTGAAGGAGATCGAGGCCACCACCAACCACGACGTCAAGGCGGTCGAGTACTGGATCAAGGAAAAGCTGCGCGACGACGCCGGCCTCGCGGGTGCGCTGGAGTTCGTGCACTTCGCCTGCACCTCCGAGGACATCAACAACCTCAGCTACGCGCTGATGCTGCGACAGGCGCGCGAGCAGGTGCTGCTGCCGGCCCTGGACCGGCTCTGCGACACGCTGCGCACGATGGCACACGCCCACGCCGGCCTGCCGATGCTCTCGCGCACCCACGGCCAGACCGCCTCGCCCACCACCGTCGGCAAGGAGCTGGCCAACGTGCTGGCGCGGTTGCGGCGCCAGCGCCGCCAGCTGGCCGCGGTGGAGATGCCCGGCAAGATCAACGGCGCGGTCGGCAACTACAACGCGCACGTCGCCGCCTATCCGGACCTGGACTGGCCGGCCTTCGCGAAGCGCTTCGTCGAATCCCTGGGACTGGACTTCAACCCGTACACGACCCAGATCGAGCCGCACGACGGCATCGCCGAGCTGTGCGACGTGCAGCGCCGCGTCAATACCATCTCGATAGATCTCTGCCGCGACATCTGGGGCTACATCTCGCTCGGCTACTTCAAGCAGGCGGTGAAGGCCGGCGAAGTCGGCTCCTCGACCATGCCGCACAAGGTGAACCCGATCGACTTCGAGAACGCGGAAGGCAACTTCGGCATCGCCAACGCGCTGCTGCAGCACTTCGCCGAGAAGCTGCCGATCAGCC
>CBININ010000042.1:0-11697 GCA_966250755.1 uncultured Gammaproteobacteria bacterium
CGATGGCGACGTCGAGGTGAACTGCACCCCGTCCTCGGGCAGCACCTTCGCCCTCGGCACCACCACCGTGGAGTGCTCGGCGACGGATGCCGCCGGCAACGAAGCCACCAGCAGCTTCACCGTCACCGTGCGCGACACCACGCCGCCGAGCATCAGCGCGCACGGCAATGAGGTCGCCGAGGCGACCGGTCCGTCCGGCGCGGCGGTGAACTACACCAGCCCGACGGCCAGCGACATCGTCGACGGCAGCGTCGCCGTGGTCTGCACACCGGCCTCGGGCAGCACCTTCGCCCTCGGCACCACCACCGTGAACTGCAGCGCCACGGACGCCGCCGGAAACGAGGCGACCAGCAGCTTCAGCGTCACCGTGCAGGACACCACGGCGCCGTCGATCTCGGCGCATGCCGACGTCAACGCGATCGCCACCTCGGCCTCGGGTGCGGTAGTCACCTACACCCTGCCGACGGCCAGCGACCTGGTGGATGGCAGCGTAGCCGTGACCTGCCTGCCGGCCTCGGGCAGCACCTTCGCCATCGGCAGCACGACGGTGAACTGCAGCGCGACCGACAGCCACGGCAACACCGGCACCAGCAGCTTCAACGTGGTCGTCAGCTACGCCTTCAACGGCTTCTTCAAGCCGATCGACAACCTGCCGATCGTCAACGTCGTGAAGGCCGGCCAGGGCATCCCGGTGAAGTTCAGCCTCGGCGGCAACATGGGCCTGAACATCTTCGCCGCGGGCTACCCGCGCTCGGTGCAGATGGTGTGCAACGGCGCGGTGAGCGACACCGTGGAAGAAACCGTGACCGCGGGCGGCAGCAGCCTGAGCTACGACGCGACGGCCGGCCAGTACATTTACGTCTGGAAGAGCGAGAAGGCCTGGGCCGGCACCTGCCGCCAGCTGCAGGTCAAGCTGGCGGACGGCACCTACCACTACGCCAACTTCAACTTCACCCGCTGACCCACGCAACACGCTGCACGAAAAAGCCCGGCGCAAGCCGGGCTTTTTCTTTGCGCCGCTTTCGTCGCGAGATGCCGTTTGGCGCTGGCCGGGGCGCCCTGTTTCTCCGATCGCCGCGGCGTAAGCCGCTCCTGCCAACTCAGCGGCGACCGGTCGGCCATCCCTGGCCGACCTTCTGCGAAACAGGGCACCCCGTCCATCACCAAAAGGCACGGCGAAAGCACCGCACTTCGCTGCTGTTTCTCAAACCACCAGGAACAACGTGCGTGCCTGGGTGGGATCGCGACGCTCGTGCCGCGTCGGCTGGTGATGTCGAGGGGTGGGGTTATCGCTCGAGTGCGGCCAGGGATGGCCGCACGGGCCCGACTCGGTGGTCACGGACGACGCTACCGAGCTCGGGACGAGCGATAACCCCACCCCTCGGCAGCGCCAGCCGGCGCCGCCGAACAGGAAATCAACCCACCCAGGCGCGCGCGTTGTGGAACAGTCGCATCCAGGGGGATTCGTCCGACCACTCCGCCGGGTGCCAGCTCATCTGCGTGCTGCGATGCACCCGCTCCGGATGCGGCATCAGCAGTGTGCTGCGGCCGTCGGCGCTGGTCAGGCCGGTGATGCCCGCGGGCGAGCCGTTCGGGTTGGCCGGGTACTGCTCGGCGACGCGGCCGTCGCCGTCGACGAAGCGCAGCGCCACGCGGGCGAGGTTTTGGTGCTCCGGCGCATCGAACGCCGCGCGGCCCTCGCCGTGCGAGACCGCGATCGGCAGCCGCGCGCCCTCCATGCCGCGGAAGAACAGCGAGGGCGAGTCGACCACCTCGACCAGCCCGAGGCGCGCCTCGAACTGCTCGCTGCGGTTGCGCAGGAAGCGCGGCCAGTGCTCGGCGCCGGGGATCAGGCCCTTCAACTGCGCCAGCATCTGGCAGCCGTTGCAGACGCCGAGGCTGAAGCTGTCCCCGCGCGCGAAGAACGCGGCGAACTGCTCGCGCAGCGCGGTGCGTTCCAGGATCGACGTGGCCCAGCCGCGGCCGGCGCCCAGCACGTCTCCATAGCTGAAGCCGCCGCAGGCGGCGAAGCCACGGAAGTCGTCGAGCTTCACGCGCCCCGAGATCAGGTCGCTCATGTGCACATCCACCGCCTCGAAACCGGCGCGGTCGAAAGCGGCGGCCATCTCGTACTGGCTGTTGACGCCCTGTTCCCGGAGGATGGCCACCCGCGGACGTGCGCCGGTGTTCACCATCGGCGCCGGCATCGGTGCGGCCGGCAGGCGCAGGCCGGCCAGCCCGCGGTCGTCGAAGCGGCGGCGCGCCTCGCGCTCTTCATCCGCGCAGTCGGGGTTGTCGCGCAGCTTCTGCATCGCATGCGTCACCGACCACCAGGCGTCGAACAGTTCCTGCCAGCCCCATTCGGCGACAGTCTCGCCTTCCTGCAGCACGCGAACGTGCGGCGACGCAACGGGCTTGCCGATGCGCTGCGCGCAATGGGTCAGGTCGTGGCGGTTGACCAGGTCGGCGAAAGCGGCGCGATCCTCGTTGGCCACCTGCACGATGGCGCCGAGTTCCTCGTTGAACAGGCAGGCCAGGGCGTTCTCGCCCCAGCCATCGAGGTTGAGCTCGAGCCCGCAATGCGAGGCGAAGGCCATCTCGCAGGCCGCGGCGAACGCGCCGCCGTCGGAGCGGTCGTGGTAGGCGAGCAGCAGGCCGTCGGCGCGCGCCGCCTGCACCAGCTCGAACAGCGAGCGCAGGCGCTGTGGCTCGTCGAGGTCCGGGGCGATATTGCCGAAGCCGTGGTAGCACTGTCCGAGCACACTGCCGCCCAGGCGCTGCTGGCCGGCACCCAGGCCGATCAACCAGAGTTCGGATTCGGTGTCGCGCGCCAGCACCGGCGTCAGGTGCGCGCGCACGTCGGCCACGCGGGCGAAGGCGCTGACCACCAGCGACACCGGCGAGACCGCGCGCTGCGTGGCGCCGTCGGCATCGCGCCAGGCGGCCTGCATGGACAGGGAGTCCTTGCCCACCGGAATGCTGAGATCGAGCTCCGGGCACAATTCCATGCCCACCGCGCGCACCGCCTCGTACAGCAGCGCGTCCTCGCCAGGGTGCGAGGCGGCGGCCATCCAGTTCGCCGACAGCTTGACCTCGGCCAGCGAGCCGACCGGCGCGCAGGCCAGGTTGGTGATGGCCTCGCCAACCGCCATGCGCGCGGAGGCGCCGGCATCGATCAGCGCCAGCGGCGTGCGCTCGCCGATCGCCATGGCCTCGCCGGCATGGCCGGTGAAGTCGGACAGGCTGATCGCGCAATCGGCCAGCGGCAGCTGCCAGGGGCCGACCATCTGGTCGCGCGCGCACAGGCCGCCGACGGTGCGATCGCCGATGGTGACGAGGAAGTTCTTGGCGGCGACGGTCGGGTGCGCGAGCACGCGCAAGCCGGCCTCGCGCAGGTCGATCGCGGCGGCATCGAGCCGCGGCCAGCGCGGTGCGGACGGCGTGGCAGTGTCGCGATGGATCTTCGGCGGCTTGCCGAACAACAGGTCCATCGGCATGTCGATGGCCAGCTCGCCGAAGACGTCCACGGGCACCGGCAGCGAAGCCGGCTCCGGATCCCGCAGCGTGCCGTAACCCACCCGCAGCACCTGTTCCTGCGTCGCCACGCCGACCACCGCATACGGGCAGCGCTCGCGGGCGCACAGGGCTTCGAAGGCGTCGAGGTCCCGCGCGGCGACGCCGAGCACGTAGCGCTCCTGCGATTCGTTGCACCACAACTGCATCGGCGACAGCGAGGGATCGACGCTGGGCACGCGGCCCAGGTCGATCACGCCGCCGACCTCGGAGTCGTGCAGCAATTCGGGGATGGCGTTCGACAGGCCGCCGGCGCCGACGTCGTGCATGAAGCGGATCGGATTGCCCTCGCCGAGCGCGACGCAGCGGTCGATCACTTCCTGGCAGCGGCGCTCCATCTCCGGGTTGTCGCGTTGCACGGACGCAAAGTCGAGCGCCTCGGAGCTCTGGCCGGAGGCGACCGACGAGGCGGCGCCGCCGCCCAGGCCGATCAGCATCGCCGGGCCGCCAAGCACGATCACTGCGTCGCCGTCGCGCAGCGGCAGCTTGCGCACCATGCCGCGGTCGATCGCACCCATGCCGCCGGCCAGCATGATCGGCTTGTCGTAGGCGCGTACCAGGCCTGCTTCGGCGGTCGGCAGCTCGAAGCTGCGGAAGTAGCCGGCCAGGTTGGGGCGGCCGAACTCGTTGTTGAACGCCGCGCCGCCGAGCGGACCGTCCAGCATGATTTCCAGCGCCGAGGCCATGCGGGGGTTGAGCGCACGCGGCGCCTCCCAGGGCTGCGGCAGCGTGGGGATGCGCAGGTGCGAGACCGAGAATCCGGTCAGGCCGACCTTCGGCTTGCCGCCGCGGCCGGTCGCGCCCTCGTCGCGGATCTCGCCGCCGGCGCCGGTGCTGGCGCCCGGAAAGGGCGAGATCGCGGTCGGATGGTTGTGGGTCTCGACCTTGATGCAGAAGGCGCTGTCCTGCGCCGCTTCGTGCCGGTACACGCCCATGCCGTCGCTGCGGAAACGCTGCGCGGGGAAGCCTTCGACCACCGCCGCGTTGTCCTTGTACGCGCTCAGCGTGTGCTGCGGCGTCTCGGCATGGGTGTTGCGGATCATGCCGAACAGCGAGTGCGGCTGGTCCTCGCCGTCGATGGTGTAGCGGGCGTTGAAGATCTTGTGCCGGCAGTGCTCGGAGTTGGCCTGCGCGAACATCATCAGCTCGGCGTCGGAGGGTGAACGTCCGAGTGCGCCGAAGCGCTCGCGCAGGTAGTCGAGCTCGTCCGCCGACATCGCCAGGCCCAGGCGCGCATTGGCTTCCGCCAGCGCGGCGACGGGCACGCGTTCGAGGGGGCCCGCGTCCAGTTCCTCGAACAGCGCGCCGGCGGCGGTGCGATCGGCGAGTAGGCTCTGCGTCATCGGGTCGTGCAGCACGGCAGCCAGTCGCGGCCAGCGCGCATCGTCGTCGGCCGGCAGCCCGGCGAGGTCCAGCCGCAGGCCGCGCTCGACGCGCTTCACGCCGTGGCCGGCGCCCTGCAGGATTTCGGTGGCCTTGCTGGCCCAGGGCGACACCGTGCCCAGGCGCGGCGAGACGAATCGACTCTGCGCTCCCTCGGCGGTCGGGTGCCGGCGCACCTCGCCCTCGAGGATGCGGCCGAGGGCGGCGACATCGAGCTCCGCGCCCGTGGCGGGCTGGACGAAATAGACGTGCCAGCTACCGGTGACGCGAAGCTCGGGGACGATCTGGCGCAGGCGGGACTGGAGACGGTCGCTCCGGAAGGGCGACAGGGCCGGCAGGCCCTCGAGGACGAGCATGTCCGCGGATTTCCGTGGAAGGCGAACGCCTATTCTAGCGGAAGCCGCCTCCCCGCTCCCGCGGGGCGGGGAAACCGGGGGCCGCGGCCCCCGGGTGCCGCCCGAAACCCTTACTGCGCGGCGACGGCGCGCAGGGCGGAGCGGTTCAACTTGGCCAGCATGTCGGCCGGGGACAGGTAACCGCCGAGCTGGGTGCCGTCCGGGCCGTAGACCGCCGGGGTACCGTCCACGCCGACCCGCTTGCCCAGGGCGTAGTCCTCGGCGATCGGGTTGGTGCAGCTCTTCTTGGCGACCGGGCGGTCGGCCTTGGCGTCGGTCAGGGCCTTCTGGCGATTGGGCGCGCACCACACGCTCACGGCCTTGTCCCAGGACTCGGACTTCTCGCCCGCCCGCGGGAAGAACAGGTATTCCACCGCGATCCCGGCCTTGTTGTACTCGGCGATCTGGGTATGCATCTTGCGGCAGAAGCCGCAGTCGATGTCGGTGAACACGGTCAGCCGGTACTTGGGCTTGGCCGGCGAGAAGATGATGCGGCGCTCGCGCGGCACCGCGTCGAGCATGCCGCGGCGGAGCGCGCCCTCGCTGACGGCGGTGAGGTTGTCGCGGCTCTGCAGTTCCATCAACGTGCCCTGGATCAGGTACTTGCCGTCGTTGCTGACGTAGACCACGCGCCCGCCGATGGCGACCTCGCGGTAACCCGGGATCGGCGACGGCTTGATGCTGTCGATGTCGATGCCGGGCACGGCCTTCTCCAGCGCGGCGCGCAGGGCGGCGTCGCCGGCGGTCGCGGCCGGCTTGCCCGGCGCGGCGGCCGGCTTGGGCTGCGCGACGGCGACGGTGACGGCTGCGGCGATGCCCAGGGCGGCGGCGAGGGACAGGGCGAGGGTGCGCTTCATGGCAGGTTCCTGGTCTGGATGCGGGGTCCGACCCGCGCGGGACCGGAAAAGTTCAGCGCATTCTGCCAGAGGGCCGGCGCGGCCCGCGCGCCGCTCGTCGCCCGCGGACCGCCCTTGACACCGGCTTGCGGGGCCGCGTCACGCTCTGCCATGCTCGGCGGGCGCCATCCAGGGGAGGACATCGCGTGCGCAAACTGCTGCTTGGAGCGGCCCTGCTGGGCCTCGCCGCCTGTCGACAGGCCCCCGCGCCGACGCCCACGCCGTCGCCTTCCGCCATGCCGGCACCCGCCGCCGCGCCCTTGGCCTACTTCGACAACAGCGGCCGCGACGACGTGCTGTCCGGTGGCACTCGCATGATCCCGATCCACACACCGAAGGGCGACTTCCGGGTGTGGACCAAGCGCGTCGGCAACAACCCCACGATCAAGGTGCTGCTGCTGCATGGCGGACCGGGCGCCAGCCACGAGGTCTTCGAGGCTTTCGACAGCTTCCTTCCCGGCGCCGGCATCGAGTACTACTACTACGACCAGCTGGGTTCGGCCTTCAGCGACCAGCCGAAGGAACCCTCGCTGTGGGAGATCGACCGCTTCGTGGACGAGGTGGAGCAGGTGCGGCAGGCCTTGAAGCTGGGCCCGGACAATTTCTACCTGTACGGGCAGAGTTGGGGCGGCATGCTCGGCATGGAGTACGCGCTCAAGCACCAGGACAAGCTCAAGGGCCTCATCGTTTCCAACATGATGTCCTCGATCCCGGCGTACAACGAGTACGCGAAGAACGTACTCATGCCGGCGATGGACCCGGCCGTGCTCAAGGAGATCCTCGCGCTCGAGGCGAAGAAGGACTACGCCAATCCGCGCTACGAAGAGCTGCTGATGCAGCACTTCTACACCCAGCACGTGCTGCGCCTGCCGCTGGAGCAGTGGCCGCCCGGCGTGGTCCGCGGCTTCACCGCCATCAACAAGGACATCTACGTCCCGATGCAGGGCCCGAGCGAGATGGGCGCCAGCGGCAAGCTCGAGCATTGGGATCGCAGCCAGTTCCTCAAGGACATCAAGGTGCCCACCCTGGTGATCGGTGCCGCCCACGACACCATGGACCCCAAGCACATGGAGTGGATGTCCACGCAGTTCCCGCGTGGGCGCTACCTGTTCTGCCCGAACGGCAGCCACATGGCCGAGTACGACGACCAGCAGACCTACATGAGCGGCCTGATCGCCTTCCTCAAGGACGTGGATGCCGGGCGCTTCTAAGCCGCGCTGGCGGGCGCTGCTGTTCGGCTTCGAGCAGCGCGGCCACCCGCTGCTGCCGTGGCCGGCGTTCCGCCGCCGGCTGGCAGTCAACCTGCTGGTCGGCACGGGGCTCATCGTCGCTTCGCTGCTGGTCGGCATGGCGGGCTATTCGACCCTTGCGGGCCTGGACGCCACCGACAGCTTCCTCAACGCCGCGATGATCCTGTCCGGCATGGGCCCGGTGGATCCGCTGCCCACGCCGGCCGCCAAGTGGTTCGCCGGCGCCTACGCCCTGTATTCGGGCGTGGCGGTACTGGCGATCGCCGGCCTGGTGTTCGCGCCGGTCATCCACCGCATCCTGCACCGCTTCCACCTCCAGGACGAAGCGTCCGGCGAGGCCACCCACCCCAGGAAAAAGCCATGAACGAGATCGCCATCGAGCCGCCTGCGCCCTGGTGGCGCCGCCTGTGGGCCCATCCGGGGTTCTTTGGCGCGGTGCGGATGCTCGGCGAGATCATCGCCTTCGTCCTGCTCGCCCTGGCGATTGGCTGGGTACTGCGCAAGTTGCTGCCGCTGCCGCCGATCAAGTTCGAGACCTCCGCCACCGAGGCGGCCCCCACCGTGTTCTTGCGCGCCTTGCGCTCGATCGCCGGGGCCGTGCTTCCCTACGTGCTGCTGGTGCTCTTCGTGCAACGGCGCAAGCTGCGCGAATTGTCGCCGAGCAAGGCCCTGCCGCACGTGGCGGCAGGCTGGGGCCTGGGCACGGCGATCCTGGTGCTGGCCGCGCTGCTGATGGCCGCGGTCGGCGTGCTGCGGTGGCAAGGCGGCATCAATGCCGATGCCGCCCTGCTCGGCCCGCTGTTCGTGCTGGGGCTGGTGCCGGGCATCACCGAGGAGATCGTCGCGCGTGGCGTGCTGCTGGGCGTGGTCGAACGCGGCCTGGGCACATGGACGGCGCTGGTCATCTCCGCCTTGCTCTTCGGGTTCGGCCATGCGGCCAATCCCAACGCCACGATCTGGAGTTCGGTGGCGATCGCGATCGAGGCGGGCCTGCTGCTCGGCATGGCCTATGTGTGGACGCGCTCGCTGTGGTTCGTGTTTGCCCTGCACGCGGCCTGGAACTTCACCCAGGGGCCGCTGCTGGGCATCCCGGTGTCGGGCCTGAAGATCGAGGGCCTGATGAGCGCCAGGGCCTCCGGCCCCGAACTGCTCAGCGGCGGGGCCTTCGGCGCCGAAGCCTCGGTGCTGACGGTGGCGATGTGCGTGGGCGTCGCGGCCTGGTTCACCCGCAAGGCGATCGCCGACGGGCGGATCGTGCGACCGGCCTGGAAACGGCCGCGCGGGGACTCGCCCCGCTTCGATTAGAGGGCGGCCTCGGTCCGATCGGGCCACAGTGGGCCGGTCGAAGGCACAAGGACGGCGCATGCACGAGCACCACGAGTGGCGGGTCGAGATCTGGAACGCCCTCAGCCACGGCGCGGGCTTTCTCGCGGGACTGGTGGCGAGCGCGGCGCTGGTCACGCTGGTGGCGGTGCGCGGCGACGGCTGGCAACTGGCCGGCGCGCTGGTGTTCGGGATCTCGCTGGTGACGCTGTACGCGGCCTCAACCCTCTACCACTCGATCCCGCACCTGGCGACCAAGCGGCGAATGAAGGTGTTCGACCATTGCGCGATCTACGTGCTGATCGCGGGCACCTACACGCCCTTCCTGCTGGTCTCGCTGCGCGACCGCGGCGGCTGGTGGATGTTCGGGCTGGTCTGGGCGCTGGCGGCGGCGGGCGTCACCTTCAAGCTGTTCCACGCCGGCAAGTTCAAGCGCATCTCCACCCTGGTCTACATCGCGATGGGATGGATGGCGCTGGTGGCGATCAAGCCCTTCCTCGAGCGCGTGCCGATCGCACAGCTGGCCTGGCTGCTGGCCGGCGGCCTGGCCTATACGCTGGGGACCGCGTTCTACCTGAGCCACCGCCGCCACGCCCACGCCGTGTGGCATGGCTTCGTACTCGCCGGCAGCGCCTGCCACTTCGTCGCAGTGGCGATGCAGACGCTTTCCCCGCCGCCCGCCTAGCTCGCGATGAATTGCTGGAGGAAGACGATTTCCTGTTCCTGGTCGGCGATCACGTCCTTGACCAGGTCGCCGATCGAAACGATGCCCACCACCCGCTCGTCCTCCACCACCGGCAGGTGGCGGATGCGGCGCTCGGTCATCAGCGCCATGCAGCTGGCGACCGAGACCTCCGGCTGCACGCAGGTCACCGGCGAGCTCATGATCTCGGCCACCGGCGTATCGGCGGAGGAGCGCCCCTGCAGGATGACCTTGCGGGCGTAGTCGCGCTCGCTGGCGATGCCGACCAGCTCGTCGCCGCGCATCACCAGCACGGCGCCGATGTGGTGCTCGGCCATCAGGCGGATTGCTTCGAGCACCGGTTCGTCCGCGGCCAGCGACACCACCTGGCTGCCCTTGCGTTGCAGGATCTGGCTGACCTGGCGCATGCCTTCCCTCCGTCGCGGTGGTGGGGCCAGTCTAGTCCTGTCCGCGCGCGCCGGCACCTGGCGCGCCACCGCGCCATTCCTGAACCAGATAAAGAGGCCGCTGCTTGGCCTCCAGGTAGAGCCGCCCCAGGTATTCGCCGATCACGCCCAGCGCCATCAGCTGCACGCCGCCCAGGAACAGCACCACCGCCATGATGGTCGGGAAGCCGCGCACCGGATCGCTCCAGAGCAGGGTCTTGGCGATGATCCAGGCACCGTAGGCGAAGGCCACCAGCGCGGTGCCCAGGCCCACGTAGGTCGCCGCGCGCAGCGGCGCGGTCGAGAACCCGGTGATGCCCTCGAGCGCGAAGTTCCACAGGCGCCAGTAGTTGAACTTGCTGCGCCCGGCGATCCGCGCCTCGCGCTGGTAGAGGATCGAGCTGCTCGGGTAGCCAACCCAGGCAAACAGCCCCTTCATGAAGCGCTGGCGCTCGCGAAGCCCGCGCAGCGCTTCGACCACCCGCCGCGACATCAGCCGGAAGTCGCCGGTGTCGGCCGGCACGCTGGTGTTGCTCAGGCGGTTCATCACCCGGTAGAAGGCCGCGGCGGTGGCCTTCTTGAACCAGCTCTCGCCTTCGCGGGAGGCGCGGGTGCCGTAGACCACGTCGTGGCCCTCGCGCCAGCGCGCGACGAACTCGGGCAGCAGCTCGGGCGGGTCCTGGCCGTCGGCGTCGAGCACCACCACCGCGTCGGCGTCGACGTGGTCCAGGCCGGCGGTCAGCGCCAGTTCCTTGCCGAAGTTGCGTGACAGCCGCAGCGCGCGCACCCGCGGGTCGGCCGCGGCCAGGCCGGAGAGGACGGCCCAGGTGGCGTCGCGGCTGCCGTCGTCCACGTAGACGACCTGCGCCGGCATGCCGAGCCCGTCGAGCACGCGGGAAAGCCGCGCGTGCATGCCCGGCAAGGCGTCGGCCTCGTTGTAGGCGGCGATGACGATGCCGAGGGTCGCGTTGTCCATCCGGCAATGGTACCCGTGCCGGTGCGCTCAGCGCGGCGAGAGGTAGCCCGGGCCGCCCAGGTGGCGCACCTGGCGTTCGATCCAGCGCGCGCGCCGCTGCACATACGGTCCGGGTTTGGCGACGCTGTAGCGCCTGGGCGCCGGCAGCACGGCGGCCAGGCGCGCGGACTCCGAAGGCGTGAGCTTGCCGGCGGGCTTGTGGAAGTAGCGCTGCGAGGCGGCTTCGGCCCCGTAGACGCCGTCGCCGAACTCGGCGATGTTGCCGTACATCTCCAGGATCCGCGCCTTTGGCCAGAACGCCTCCACCAGCACGGTGTACCAGGCCTCCAGCCCCTTGCGCACCCAGCTGCGGCCCTGCCAGAGGAACAGGTTCTTGGCCACCTGCTGGCTGATCGTGCTGGCACCGCGCACCTTGCGGCCGCGGCGGTTGTGCTCGAGCGCCTTGTCGATCGCCTGGAAGTCGAAGCCGCGGTGGAAGGGGAATTTCTGGTCCTCGGCGGCGACCAGCGCGATCGGCAGGCTGCGCGAGATGCGCGAGCGCTCGCGCCACCGGTAGTCGATGCGGAAGTCGGTATCGCCCGCGCGCCAGGCTTCGAGCTGGCGGCCGACCATGAAGGCGCTGGCGAACGGCGGCACCCAGCGCAACACCAGTACCTGGAGGCTGGTCAGCAGCACGAACCACAGCGGCAACCACAGCAACAGCCAGCGCGCCCAGCGGCGCCAGCCACGCGGTCGGCTGCGCGCCGCGCTCACTGCGCCTCGGCGGGATCGCG
>CBININ010000043.1:0-11550 GCA_966250755.1 uncultured Gammaproteobacteria bacterium
ATGGCCGCCCGGACCCGACTCGGTGGCCACGGACGGCGCTACCGAGCTCGGGGCGGGGGACGCCCCAACCCTCGCGCCGCCCCGCGCCACGCTCGGACCACAGCGGCTGATTACGCGGCCAATTCGGCGAACGCGTCGCGCGTGAGGTTCTCGGGCGCGCCTTCCGTGCAATGGACCTCGTCTTCGATGCGTACACCTCCGAAGCGCGCCAGGTGCTCGACCTTCTTCCAGTCGACATGCTTGGCGTGCGGACCCGCCTTGAGACCCTCCAGCAGTGAGGGAATGAAGTAGAGGCCAGGCTCGATGGTCACCACCATGCCAGGCTCCAGCGTGCGGGTCATGCGCAGGAAGGGGTGGCCCGGCGGGCGCGGGATCAAGTTGCCGTCCACGTCGCTGAAGCCGGCCACGTCGTGCACCTGCAGGCCGATCGGGTGGCCGAGGCCGTGCGGGAAGAACACCGAGCTCACGCCGGTCTCCAGCATCTGGCCCGGCTCCATGTCGACGAGGTCGAGCGCGCGCAGCACCCCGGCCAGGCGCAGGTGCGCCTCCAGGTGCAGGTCGCGGTAGTCGGTGCCCGCGCGCACCTTGGCGCAAAGCTGCTGCTGCTCGTCGTCCACCGCGTTGACCAGCGCCGTGAAGTCCGCGTCGCCATTGCCCCAGGTGCGGGTGATGTCGGCGGCGTAGCCGTCCACTTCGGCGCCGGCGTCGATCAGCAGGGAGCGGTGCTCCTTCGGCGCCTCGAACTGCTTGTACTGGTAATGCAGGGTGGCGGCGTGGCGGTTGAGCGCCACGATGTTGTTGTAGGGCACGTCGGTGTCGGTATGCCCGGCCGCGGCGAGGTAGGCCGCGTTGATGCCCGCCTCGGACGTGCCGCCGAGGAAGGCCTGGCGGGCGGCCGCGTGCCCGCGCACCGCCTTGCGCTGGGCTCGCCGCATCAGCGCGAGCTCGTAGCCGGTCTTGTAGGCGCGGTGGTAGTGCAGGTAGTCGAGCACCGCCTTCGGGTTGTTGGGCGCCAGGCCCGGCAACGCGGCGTCGGCCTCGCCGAGGATCGCGACGCGATCACCGCCGCCCAACAACGCCGCCGCGGCCGCGGGGTCGTCGATGACGCGGATGTCGAAGTGCTCCACCCACTCGCCTTCCGGCGGGCTTGGCGGCACGTGCCAATAGTCGTCGGGCTGGTAATAGACCAGCAGCGGCCGCTCGCCCGGCGCGTAGGAGATCCAGCTGTGGGGATGCCGGGTCAGTGGCAGCCAGGCCTTGAACTGCGGATTCGGCGCAAAGGGAATCGGCAGGTCGTCGAGGAAGCGTGTCTTCTCGATGCCCGAGGCCACCAGCAGGCGGTCGAAGCCGCCGCGTTGCAGCGCATCGTCCACGCGCGCCTTGATTGTTGACAGGTGGGCGGGGTAAAGATGACGGGACGCAAGCAAGGACATGACGGCGTTCATCCGCGGAGGCAGGCGAGGGGACATTCTGCCTGAACACGCGGCGTGGGCCGGGGGCGATGATGCGGGACAGGCGGGAAGACGGCGGTTTCCTGGGGCGACCGGCCTGGCTGTGGAGCCTGGGCGCGTTGCTGGCCGGGCTGCTGGCGGCGGCGGGCGCGGCCAGCCTGCTGCAGGCTTCGCTCGCGCGCAGCGAGCGCGACCAGCTCGCCCTGCGCGCGGAACGCAGCTTCGCCGCGGTGCAGGGGCAGTTGCAGAACTGCGGCCTGCTGGTGCGCACCGTGCAGGCCCTGTTCCTGGCGTCGGACGAAGTCGAGCCGGCGGAATTCGCGGCGATCTACTCCAACCTGCGCCCGCGCGAACTCTTCCCCAGCCTGCAGGCCGTGGTGTACTCGCAGCGACGCCCGGGCGCGCCGGGCGGCCGCGATGCCTTCATCTCGACGATGTTCGCCCCGGTGGCGGGCAACGAACGGCTCGCCGGCTTCGACGTCGGCAGCCAGCCGGCCAACCTGCGCGGCATCCTGCGTTCGGCGCAGACCGACCAGCCGGCGATGTCCGGCACCTTCACCCTGATCCAGCGCCTCGGCCTGCCCGGGCCCAGCGACGGCCTCACCATCCGCCTGCCGATCTACTCCACAGGCGATCCGCCGGCCGATCCGGTCGAACGCCAGGCGCGCTTCATCGGCACGGTGGGCGCCTCTTTCCGCGTCAGCAGCCTGATCGAGAGCGCCCTCCCGCCGGAAGCACGGGAGTCGATGGACGTGCGGGTGGTGGACATCACCGACGGCCAGCGCTGGCCCTTGTTCGCCTCCGACCACGGATCCAAGGCCTCGTTCGCGCCGGGTGCGCGCACGTACCGATTCGCGCGCGACTTGCGTTACGGCGGGCGCACCTGGCGGATGGAGTTGACGGGCTATCCGGGCGGCGCCGGCGTCGTGTGGCTTCCGCTGCTGACCCTCGCCGGCGGCGTGGTGGCCAGCGTGCTGCTCGCATCCCTGGCCTGGAGCATCGCCAACACCCGCGCCCGGGCCCTGGTGCTGGCGCGGCGCATGACCACGCAGTACCACGAGAGCGAGGCGCGCTTCCGGGCGCTGAACGAATCCCTGCCCGCGCTCGTGCTGCTCGCCCAGCCCGATGGCCGGCTGGTCTATGCCAACCAGAGCGCGCGCGAACGGCTGGCCCTGCCGGATCCCGAGGCGCGGGCCGTCAACCTGCACGAGCTGCTGCGCGAGGACACCGCCCGCGCGCAAGTGGCGGCCGGCAACGCCGTGCGAAACCTCGCCCTGCGCTTCGACGGCCCCGGCTACGCGCCGTTCTGGGCGACCCTGTCGGTGTCGCCGATCGAGCTGGACGGCGCGCCACACCTGCTCGCCGTGGCCAACGACATCACCGAGCTGCGCGACCTCAACGAGATGCTGTCCTACCAGGCCGCGCACGATCCGCTGACGGGCCTGTACAACCGCCGTGAATTCGGCCGCCGCCTGGACGCCGCGCTCGCCGCGATCGACGCCGGCGGCCCGCCCTGCGCGCTGCTGTACTTCGACCTCGACCAGTTCAAGATCATCAACGACACCTCCGGCCACAACGTCGGCGACCAGCTGCTCTCGCAACTGGCGGGCCTGCTCGGCAGCCACCTGGTGGAGGGCGAGACCCTGGCGCGGCTGGGCGGCGACGAGTTCGGCATCCTGCTCGAGCCTGCGACCCGTGAGCAGGCCCTGGCCTTCGCCGAACGCATGCGGCTGGAGATCGACGGCTTCGTGTTCAGTTCGGAAGCGCGCATCTACGCGGTGAGCGTGAGCGTGGGCCTGGTGCTGCTCGACCGCCCGGGGCTGAGCCAGCGCGAGGTGCTCTCGCTGGCCGACACCGCCTGCTACATGGCCAAGGAACGCGGCCGCAACCGGGTGCACCTGTACTCCGAGCAGGACCTGGACACCCTGCAGCGGCGCAGCGAGATGGAGTGGGCCAGCCGACTGCGGCAAGCGATGATCGACGGCCGCTTCCTGCTGTATTACCAGTCGCTGCAATCCCTGCAGTCGCCCGCCGACGCCGAGGCGCGGCACGTGGAGCTGCTGCTGCGCCTGCGCGACGAGGACGGCCAGCTGGTGCCGCCGGGCGCCTTCATCCCGGCCGCCGAGCGTTTCGGCCTGATGCAGCAACTCGACCGCTGGGTGGTGGAGACCGCCTTCGCCAACTTCGACCGGCTGACCGCGGACGGCCACCCGGTGGACCTGTGCGCGATCAACCTGTCGGCGCAGACCGTGGAGGACGACGGCTTCGCCAGCTTCGTGCTGGACCGCCTGCAGCGCCATGGCGTGCCGGCGGACCGCGTCTGCTTCGAGATCACCGAGACCGCGGCGGTCGCCAGCATGATCCGCGTGGTGGAGCTGATGGGCCAGTTGCGAAAGGCCGGCTGCCGCTTCTCGCTCGACGACTTCGGCGCCGGCATGGCCTCCTTCGGCTACCTGAAGAACCTGCCGGTGGACTACGTCAAGATCGACGGCAGCTTCATCCGCAACCTGGAGACCGATCCGGTCAGCGCCTCGATCGTGCGCGCGGTGACCGAGATCGGCCACCAGCTCGGCCTGAAGGTCGTGGCCGAATGGGTCGGCGACGAGCGCACGGTGGAGGTGTTGCGGCGCGCGAAGGTGGACTACGCCCAGGGCTTCCACGTGCACCGGCCCGAACCGGCGGGCTTCATGCGCTGATTCCGCGGGCGAGGCAGGCCGCGCGCCGGCGCCAATCGCTAGGGCACGACTTCCGCGCCCGGCGCGGCCACCCAGTTGCGGATGAACAGCAGGTCGACCGGCGCCAGGTCGATGAAGCGGAAACCGGTCCATACCTGGCCGGGCGCGGCGGCCGAATCGGACCAAAGCTCGTGCGCGCCCACTTCGATGCTGCGCTCGTGGCGATTCGCGTCCACCAGCTTGAAGCGCAACTGGTAGAGCGCGTCGCTCACCAGGGCCTGGTTTGCGATCAGCAGCAGGCCGGTCTCGGACAGGTCGCTGAGGACGCCGACCACGCGCTCGGTCATGGCGTCCGTGACCTCGACGCGCTGGTCCACCTTGCGCCGCTTGGCACGTCGGAATTCGCTGCTCATCAGGTCCGGGCCTCCTGGCCGGCAGGCACCGCGAAGCTGCGCAACGCGTTGAGGGTCTGCTCCCAGGCGCGGTCGATCGCGGTGGCCTTCTCTTCCTCGACGATGCCGACCTGGCCCTTGGCGAGCATGCGCGCCAGGCTGTCGAGGGTGTAGTCGGAATTCTTCTGCCCACGGCTGTTGACGAACAGCACGTCGCCGGTGGCGTTGCTCAGCCAGGCCAGCCGCCGGCGCACGCGGTCGCCCTGCGGGTTGACCACGAACTCGAACCAGGTGCCCGCGGGCACCATCCGCAGCTTGGCCAGCGCGGCTTCCTCCTCGGCGCTGAGCGCGCTCCGCCGCTTGCGCGCCTCCGGCAGTTCCTCGCCGAGCCGCGCCTGCGACTTCAGCCGCATCGTCAGTTCGGTGCGGCTGCTGGATTCGTCGCCCGGGTCGTTGGGGTGCACGAGGCGGTGCGCGATCCGGGTGACGTCCTCGCCCTGGTAGCCGACCTTGGACAGGCCGTCCTCGATCTCGCGTTCCAGGTGGCGTTCGGGGTCCAGGCCGTCGGGGTGGTCGTCCGGGTGCCGGGCGATGTCCACCAGGCGTTCGGCCACCTGGAACTGGCGCTTCCAGGCCAGCGATTCCTCGCCGTGGCGTAGCGCCGTCAGCGCCATCACGTCGGTCCAGGCCTGGGTGAGCATGGTGCGGGTGAAGCGCGGCAGCCGCTGGCCCTGCACCAGCGCCTCGATCGCGCGTCCGGCGCTCTCGCGCGCCAGCACCAGCTTTTCCCTGCCGCGGGCGGCCTCGACATGGCGGCGCTCGGCGACCTCTGCCTTGCGGGTCATCGCCTGCACGTGCGCCAGCAGTTCCTGCAGCACCTGCTGGAAGACCGCCGGGTCGCCGCGGTAGTCGCGCACGGCGCGGTCCACCAGCGCGTGCATCTGCTGCGCGAGGCCGTCGGTGTCGTCGTCGCCCAGCCAACGGCTGCCGGTTTCGGCGATGGTGTTGAGCATCTGCCGCGCCGGGTGTTCGTGGCGGGTGAAGAAGGCGCTGTCCTGCAGGGCCACGCGCATCAGCGGCACCTGCAGCTTCGACAGCAATTGCGCCGCGCCGCTATTGGGCTGCACTTCCCGCATCAGGTTGTCGTACAGCATCGCCACCAGGTCGATGGCGTCGTTGTCCTGTTCGGACAGCGCCGGTGCCTCCTGGTTGGGCGCAACCCGGCGCAGCAGCGCAAGCATGTCCTGCTTGAGGTGGGCGATGTTGCGCGGCTGGCTGCGGCCCTGGCTGACGACCGGCGCGACCGGTCGCAACTGCATGCCGCGCAGTGCTTCCTGCAACTGCCCTTGAGGCACCACGAAGGGCGCCTCGCGGCTGTCGCGGCCGCGGTCGGGGTTGAGCTTGCCGAGCAATTGCCGGCGGCTGGCCATCAGCTGGCGCAGCAGGCCGTAGGCCTGGTCGTCCGGGATGGACTGGCTGCCGCTGGCCATCGCCATCAGCAATTCGGCGGCGCGCTGGGCCAGGTCGGCGGGCACCGCCGCCCCCTCGTCGCCGCGACGATCGTGCAGGCTGGTGCGGGCGGTGCGTTCGCCGCCCACCCCCGCCAGGCTCAGGCCGTGGTCGATCACCTCTGGCGCGAGCGACAGGCCCGGTTTCTGCTCGACGCGCCGTGCGCGCACCGGCACGTATTGCAGGGTGGGCAACACGCCGCCCGCGGCGAGTTCCGCGTTCATGGCTTCCACGAGCGTGCCGTACAACGCCATCACGTTGCGGTCGAAGGCGCGGAACAGCAGCAGCCGCGCCTCGACGTCCAGGTCGAGCGGCTGGATGGCGTAACGGATCGACCGGCACAGCGCCTGCGGGCCGACCGGCAAGGTTTCGACGTCGAAGGCCGGGCGGCCGGCGAGCACACCGAAGCGCTGGCCGAGCAGGAACAGCGCCAGGCTGTTCTGCAGTTCGGCCCGGTTCGCCGAATCGGTGAGTGCGCTGGTCTCCTCGATCTCCAGGTCGTTGACCAGGGCCATCTCGTCGCCGGCACGGTGGCGCGCCTGCAGGTGGCCGCGGCGGATCTGCGGATCCTGCAGGCAGGCGAGTTCGGCCTCCAGGGCGTTGAGGAAGTGCAGCGTGATGTCGGCGCGGGCATCGGCCACGCGCGCCTGCACCGCGTCCCAGCGCTGCGCGCCGCCGCGCTCCGGGCTGCGCTCGGATTGCCGGAACAGCTGCTGCTCGAATTCGCGCAGCGCGGTCGCGAGCGCACGCTCGAGCTCATTGGTCGCCGTGCGCATCACCGCGCGCAACAGATCGCGCACGCGCCGCGGCAGCGGATGCTGGGCGATCGACGGCAGGGGCTGCGCGGCGGCGGACTGCGACATCCGACTCCCTCCCCGAGTCGACCATCACGCCGCGATTCTAGGCATAGCCGGGCCCGCGCGCATAGCGCTACGCGAGCCCGGAAACTGAACGACGCGGCCCTCCGGTACGAAGTTACCGGCCCTGCCAGCGCAAGCCGATCATGCCGCTGCGCCCCGGCGTGCGGTAGCCACGCACCAGTTCATAGTCGCGGTCGCCCAGGTTCTCCAGCCGCGCATCGAACCACCAGCCCTTGGCGAGTGGCGCGCCGAAGCGCAGGTCCACGCGCGCGTAGCCGGCCAGCCACTGGCCGCCAAACTCGGCGCGACGCGAGGTCCCCGACAGGTCCAGGCCCCATTCGGCGCCGGCGCCGAACACGCGGGTCATCGACAGGTTGACCTTGCGATCGGCGCGGCGCAGCAGGTCGTCGCCCGTGTCGAGGTCGCGGGCATGCTGCCAGGTGGCGTTGCCCTGCCAGCGCCATGGCCCGCGC
The DNA here is from genome assembly GCA_966250755.1 of uncultured Gammaproteobacteria bacterium. Classification (GTDB taxonomy): domain Bacteria; phylum Pseudomonadota; class Gammaproteobacteria; order Xanthomonadales; family Xanthomonadaceae; genus Arenimonas. The sequence continues at coordinate 7,361 of CBININ010000043.1, forward strand.
TCGAGCGCGGCCTCGAGCTCGACGCCATCCACGGCCGCGCGGCGCGTGTTGACCGCGTGGAAGTCGGGATCGCCCGACGGACCCAGGCCTTCGAAGGCGATCAGGTTGCCGACCCGCGTGCGGTAGCCGGCCAGGCCGAGGCGCGCACCGGCGAAGGGCGTCCAGTCCACGCCGAGCTCGGCGCTGTGCGAGCGCTCGGGCTTGAGCGCGGCATTGCCGGCGAACAACATGCCGCCGGCACCCACATCGAAGCCGGGGTAGTAAAGTTCGTTGAAGTTGGGTGCGCGGAAGCCTTGGCCCCAGCTCGCACGCCAGCGCAGCCTCTCGTCCATGCGCCAACTCCAGCCGAGGTTGGCGGTGGTGGCGCCACCGAACTGGCTGTTGTCGTCGTGGCGCAGCGAGGCCTCCAGGCCGTGCGCACCCAAAGCGTGCTGCCAGCGTGCGAAGGCGGCGGCGTTTCGACGTGCCGCCTGGTAACCCTGGAAGCCTTCGTCCGAGTAGCCGTCCTCGCGGCTCCAGTTCACGCCCAGGGTGAGCGATCCGCCGCGCAGGCCGCGGGTGGCCAGCCAATCGAGCGAATCGCGGGTGCTGCCGAAACGCGAGACATAGGCGGGCGTGTCGAGGTCTTCGCTGCTGTTGCCGAGCACCAGCGCATGGGTCCAGCCCGCCGCGAGCGGGCCGTCCAGGCGCAGGCCGAACACGCGATTGGTGGCGGCGGTGCGCGCGCCCGGGGCGAACGGGCCCGCGTCGAAGTCCACGTCGGCGTCGGTGACCAGCGCGCTGGCCGACAGCGACTGCGACCCCAGCGTCGCCCGTGCGCGCAGCGACCCGTGGCGATTCGCATAGCCGTCGGGATCCGGATCGAAGGTGTACTCGCCCGCCGCCGGCGAGGTGGCCGAGAAGCCGGCGAGGTGATCCTCGCCGATCGCCACGCCCAGCTGCCCGCGCTCGCCCGCCCACCCGAGACCGGCATCGACCCCGCGCTGCCGGTAGCTGCCCGCACGCGCCTCGACGAAGGCCTGCGCCGGATCGCGCGTGAACACCTGCACCACGCCGCCGATCGCATCCGAGCCCCACAGGGCCGCGCGCGGGCCGCGCACGATCTCGATGCGATCCACCAGCGCCAGCGGCAAGTGGGCGAGGTCGAGCACGCCCTGGGTGGCGGCGTTGACGCGGATGCCGTCCACCAGCACCAGCGCGTGGTTGGAGTTGCCGCCGCGCAGGAACAGGGTGCTGGCCTGGCCGGGGCCGCCGTTGCGCGCCACGTCCACGCCGGCCTGGCGTGCGAGCAGCGAAACCAGGTCCGGGGCCTGCGCGCGGGCGATGTCCTCGCGCGTGAGCACCGTGATCGAAGCCGGCGCCTCGTCGGCGGGGGCTTCGACACGCGTGGCGGTGACCTGCACCGGCGAGAGGTTCCCCGGCTCGGCGGCGCTCGCCGGCAGGGAATGGAGCAATAGCGTGGCCGCCAGGGCCAGGGGATGCAGCTGGGGTTTCATGGTGTGTCCTGTTCGCTCACCCGCGGAAAGGGAGCACGCGGCGAACAAACAGACGACAGGACGCACGCGGGCGCGCGGTCCATGCCGCGCTGCCCTCCGCAACGTGCCGTGGTGCGGTCGTGCCCGTCCAATGTCGGGGCGCGCCGCAGGAACCAGGCCGGTCTCCGGGCTGGCCAGTGGAAGCGGGTGCTTCCGGAACCTTCGCCTTCCCAGGCCCGAAGGCCCAGTGGCATGTCGAAGGATCGCGCTGGCTTACCGTTGCGGGGGCAGCGCCGGACTCACACCGGCTTCCCGAGCACCTGGAACGTGCGCAGTCTAGCAAACACCGGTGGCGATGCGGCGCTATTCGTCGCGGTCCGCCGACAGGTCGTCGACGCCGCCGTCGGCCGCCGCGCGCAGGTGGAGGGTGATCGGGCGGCAGCAGATGGGGCAATCCTCGACGTAGTCGGCGTCGCCGGCCGAGGCGTCGGCCTGGGTCTCGAAGCGCTCGCCGCAGAACGGGCAGCGCAGGGTGATGAGTTCGAGCATGCGGGGCTCCAGGTCACTCCAGGAACAGCGATACCACGTCGTTGGTGAAGCGCCGCCCAAGCTCGGTGGGCACCACGCGCTCCGGGCCGACCTCGAGCCACCCGCGCTGCGCCGCCACCGCCAGCCGCCCGGCGATGACGCCACGCCCGAGCCCGGTGCGGGCCTCGAAGTCGCGCAGCGCGAAGCCTTCCACCAGGCGCAGCGCATTGAGCATGTAGTCGAAGGGCCGGCGCTCCGGCGTGATCGCCTCGTCGCCGCCGATCCGGCCCGGGCCCGCGGCCTGCGCGAGGTAGTCGCGCGGGTTCTTGAGCTTCCAGCGCCGCAGGATCTCGCCGCTGGCGCCGAGGCTGAGCTTGCCGTGCGCGCCGGCGCCGATGCCCAGGTAATCGCCGAAGCGCCAGTAGTTGAGGTTGTGCGCGCACTGCCGGCCCGGCCGCGCGTAGGCCGACACCTCGTACTGCGCGTAGCCGGCCGCGGCCATGGCCTCGATGCAGGCCTCCTGCATGTCCCAGGCCGCGTCCTCCTCCGGGATGCCCTGCGGCGGCCGCGCGGCGAACACGGTGTTGGGCTCGAGCGTGAGCTGGTAATGCGACAGGTGCGCCGGCTGCAGCGCGATGGCGCGCTCGACGTCGTGCAGCGCCATCGCCAGGTCCTGGCCGGGCAGCGCGTACATCAGGTCGAGGTTGAGGTTGTCGAAGCCGGCGTCCTGCGCCAGCTTCACCGCGGCCTCGGCCTCGGCGCTGTCGTGGATGCGGCCGAGCCGCTGCAGGCAGCCGTCGTCGAAGCTCTGCACGCCGAAGCTCAGGCGGTTGACGCCGGCGGCGCGGTAGCCCTCGAAGCGGCCATGCTCGGCGGTGCCGGGATTGCACTCCAGGGTGATCTCCGCGCCGGGCGCGAAGCGCAGCCGCGCCGAGGCGGCGGAGAGGATCTCGCCGATCGCCTCGGGCGGGAACAGGCTCGGCGTGCCACCGCCGAAGAACACGCTGTGCACCGTGCGTCCCCAGGCCAGCGGCAGGTCCTGGTCGAGGTCGGCGACCAGCGCCTGCACGTACTCGCTCACCGGCAGGCCGCCCTGCTGCGCATGCGAGTTGAAGTCGCAGTACGGGCATTTGCGCACGCACCACGGGATGTGGATGTAGAGCGCGAGCGGCGGCGGCACCAGCACGGGATCAGTCCGGCACGAGTTCGGCGAGCCGTTCGCGCAGGACCGCCAGTGCCTGGCCGCGGTGGCTCACGCGGTTCTTCACGTCGGGAGGCAGTTCGCCGGCGCCGGCGCCGAGGACCGGGTCGAAGAAGATCGGGTCGTAGCCGAAGCCGCCGGTGCCGCGGGGCGCATGCAGCACCCGGCCTTCCCAGCGACCCTCGGCAATGATCGGCTGCGGATCCTCGGCGTGTCGAAGCAACACCAGCGTGCACACGAAGCGCGCGCCGCGGCGCGCGTCGGGCACGCCCTCGAGCTCGCGCAGCACGCGGGCGATGTTGCCCGGGCCGTCGCCGTGCACGCCGGCGTAATGCGCGCTGATCAGCCCGGGCGCGCCGCCGAGCGCGTCCACCACGATGCCCGAATCGTCGGCCAGCGCCGGCAGGCCGGTTTCGCGGCAGGCATGCCGCGCCTTGATCAGCGCGTTTTCCACGAAGGTGAGGCCATCCTCGATCGCGTCCTGCACGCCCAGGTCGGATTGCGCCACCAGTTCCAGTCCGGTACCGGCCAGCAGCGGCCGCAGCTCCGCCAGCTTGCCGGCGTTGGAACTGGCCAGCACCAGCCGGCGGGTCGGCGTCATCGGCTCAATCCGGCAGGCCGAGCGCCGCGCGCTGCAGCGCCACCAGTTCGGACACGCCCTTCTGCGCGAGGCCCAGCAGCGCATCGAGTTCGTCGCGGCGGAAGGCATGGCCCTCGGCGGTGCCCTGCAACTCGATGAAGCCGCCGCCGTCGTTCATCACCACGTTCATGTCGGTGTCGCAGTGCGCATCCTCGGCATAGTCCAGGTCCAGAACGGGCTGGCCCTGGTAGATGCCCACCGACACCGCGGCGATGGCGCCGACGATGGGATCGCGCGCCAGGTCGCCGCGCTTGCGCAGCAGCGACACGGCATCGCACAGCGCCACGTAGGCGCCGGTGATGGCCGCGGTGCGGGTGCCGCCGTCGGCCTGGATCACGTCGCAGTC
>CBININ010000044.1:0-11261 GCA_966250755.1 uncultured Gammaproteobacteria bacterium
GCGATCCTGATCCTGCCGGCGGCGCCCGAGCGCATCCGCAGCAAGGACACCACCTTTCCGTACCGCCAGGACAGCGACTTCTGGTACCTGAGCGGCTTCCCCGAGCCCGAGGCCGTGCTGGTGCTGGTGCCGGGCCGCAAGCACGGCGAGCAGCTGCTGTTTTGCCGCGAGCGCGACGCCGACAAGGAAGCCTGGGACGGCCCGCGTGCCGGGCCGGAGGGCGCGGTGTCCCGGTACGGCATGGATGATGCGTATCCGATCGCCGACCTCGACGAGATCCTGCCGGGCCTGCTGGAGGGCCGCAGCCGCGTGTATTACCACTTCGGCCGCGACAAGGACTTCGACCTCACCCTGATCGGCTGGGTCAACCGCGTGCGCGCGCGTTCGCGCCAGGGGGTCGAGCCGCCGCACGAGTTCCTCGAACTCGGCCACCTGCTGCACGAGCTGCGCCTGTTCAAGAGCCGCGACGAGATCCGCCTGATGCAGCGCGCCGCCGACGTCGCCGCCGCCGCGCAGGTGGCGGCGATGAAGGCGACGCGCCCGGGCCTGCGCGAGTTCGAGGTCGAGGCCGCGCTGCAGTACACCTACCGCGCCCACGACTGCGTGCCGGCCTACGAACCCATCGTCGGCGCCGGCGCCAACGGCTGCGTGCTGCACTACCGCGCCAACAACGCGCCGATGGCCGACGGCGACCTGCTGCTGGTGGACGCCGGCGCCGAGTATGCGAACTACGCCAGCGACATCACCCGCACCTGGCCGGTGAACGGGCGCTATTCGCCCGAGCAGCGCGCCCTCTACCAGCTGGTCCTCGACGCCCAGGCCGCGGCGATGGCGCAGGCGCGCCCGGGCAAGACCTGGATCGCCGGCCACGAGGCCGCGGTGGGGGTGCTGGCCGAGGGCCTGCTCGCGCTCGGCCTGCTCAAGGGCAAGTTGAAGGACGTGATCGCGCAGGGCGATTACCGCCGCTTCTACATGCACAAGACCGGCCACTGGCTGGGCCTGGACGTGCACGACGTCGGCGAATACAAGGTCGCCGGCGACTATCGGGAACTGGAGCCTGGCATGGCCTTCACCATCGAGCCGGGCCTGTACATCCCGCCGGGCTCGAAGGGCGTGCCGGCGAAGTACCAGGGTATCGGCATCCGCATCGAGGACGACGTCGTCATCACCAAGGACGGATGCCAGGTGCTCACGGGCGGCGTGCCGCGCGAGATCGACGCGGTCGAAGCCGTGATGGCCTCGCGCTGACTACATGTCGAACTTGCGGACCTCCAGGCCCGCGTCCTTGTAGGTCTTCCAGCGCTGCCGGAGCGGCTCGCGCGCCGAATCGTCGGCCGGCACCACTTCCAGCACGCGCTCGAAGCCGCCCTTCACCGCCTCGTTGCGCAGGTTCAGCACCAGCGGGCGCATCGGCGCCTCGGCCTCCGGCGGCACGATCAGCACCGGGGTGACGTCGTCGTCCTCGTCCATGCCGGCGATCTGGTGCGGCACGTAGGCGTCGGGGTCGAATTCCCACAGCAGCTCATCGAGCAGCTCGGCTTGCACCGCGGACGCGGCGAGGATCAGCAGCGGCTGGCCCGCGTCGTTCGCCTTGCGCGCGAGTTCGCAGACCAGCAGCAGCGGCTTCTCCAGGAAGCGCGGCTTGGCGATCAGGTAGAAGTCGGCGCGGGCGGCCATGGTCAGGTCGAGGGCCCGCGCGTCGTCGTCGCGATCAGGCGCAGCGGTCGATCAGCCACTGCGACAGCAGGCCCACCGGGCGGCCGTTGGCCAGGCCCTTGCGGCCCTCGTCCCAGCTGGTGCCGGCGATGTCCAGGTGCGCCCAGCGCTGGCCCTCGGTGAAGCGCGAGAGGAAGCAGCCGGCGGTGATCGCGCCCGCGGCCTTGCCGCCGATGTTGTAGATGTCGGCGAAGGCGGATTCGATCTGGGTCTGGTATTCGTCCCACAGCGGCAGGCGCCAGGCGCGATCGAACACGGTCTCGCCAGCGGCGGCCAGTTCCGCGGCCAGGTCGTCGTGCTTGCTCATCAGGCCGTGGGCGTACTTGCCGAGGGCGATGACGCAGGCGCCGGTCAGCGTGGCCACGTCCACCGTGGCTTGCGGCTCGAAGCGCTGGGTGTAGGTGAGCGCGTCGCAGAGGATCAGCCGGCCCTCGGCGTCGGTGTTGCCGACCTCCACGGTCTTGCCGCTCATGGTCTTGAGCACGTCACTCGGACGATAGGCGTCCGCATCGGGCATGTTCTCGACCGCCGCGACCACGCAGACCAGGTTCAGCGGCAGCTTCATGCCGACGCAGGCGACGAAGGCGCCCATCACGCTGGCCGCGCCGAGCATGTCGAACTTCATCTCCTCGATGCCGCCCTGCACCTTGAGGTTGATGCCGCCGGTGTCGAAGGTGATGCCCTTGCCGACCAGCGCATACGGCTTCTCTTCGACGCCGCCCTCGTAGCGCAGCACGATCAGGCGCGGCGGGTTGGCCGAGCCGCGGGCCACGGCCAGCAGCGAGCCCATGCCCAGCGATTCCATCTCGGCGCGCTCGAGCACTTCACAGGACACGGCGTCGTGCTCGACCGCCAGCTTCATCGCCTGCTCGGCCAGGTAGCCCGGGTTGCAGATGTTCGGCGGCAGGTTGCCGAGTTCGCGGGTGAACTGCACGCCGGCGGCGATCGCCTTGCCGCGCTCCAGTTCCCCCTGCAGCGACGCGTCGCCGCTGAGTGCGACGGACGCCAGCGTGACTTCCTTCGGCTTGCTGCGGGTCGCGGTGTACTCGTAGGCGGCCTGGTCGGCGGCGACCACGGCCTGGCGCAGGGCCCAGCGGGCATCGCGGCCGATCACCGGCAACTCGTGCAGGGTCAGCAGCATCGATTTCGCCGGGCCGGTGCGCAGCGCGCGCACGGCGTCGGCCACGGCCTTGAGGTACTGCGGCACGCCGAACTTCGCCTTGTCGCCCAGGCCCACCACCAGCACACGGGGGCTGGCCACGCCGGGCAGGTCCTGCAGCAGCAGCGTGCGGCCGGTCTTGCCCGACAGGTCGCCGCGCTCGGCCAGGCTCGCCAGGCGGCCGCCGCTGGCCGCATCCACCGCCTGCGCGGCGGGGGACAGGGTCTTGTCGGCGAACAGTCCCACCACCAGGCAATCGGTGGGGGCGGAGGCGGGGGCAGCCGGTTGCAGCTGGAACTCGAGGGCCATGCGGACAATTTCCGTACAATTGGGGGGATGGCGGGCCGGACCGGCGCGCACGCAAGACGACCAGTCTAAATCATGCGACCCCTTCGGATGTCAAAGACCCGCCCATGCTGCTGATCGAACGACACCTGACCCGGCAATTCGCCGAAAGCGTGTTCGCGGTCGCGGTCGTGCTGCTGCTGGTCACGCTAGGGGCGCTGTTCGCCGATCTCATCTCGGAGATCGCCAAGGGCAAGATCCCCGCCGGCCTGCTGCTGTCTCAGCTCGGCCTGCGCTCGGTGCGCTTCATCACCCTGGTGCTGCCGCTGGCGCTGTTCCTGGGCCTGCTGATCTCGATCAGTCGCATGTACGCCGAGAGCGAGATGGCGGTGCTGGCCTCGGTCGGCCTGGGCCCGCAGCGCTTGTGGAAACCCCTGCTGCTGGTGAGTGCGCCGATCGTGCTGGTGGTCGGCCTGGCCTCGCTGTGGCTGGCGCCGCTGTCGGCGCAGCGCGCCAAGGACATGATCGAGGAGGCCAACCGCAGCTTCCTGATCGCCGGGCTGGAGCCCGGGCGCTTCGTCGAGCTGCCGGGCAAGGCCGGCGTGCTCTACGTCACCGAGCTCACGCCCGATGGCACGCACTTCCAGCAGTTGTTCGTGCAGCGCGAGAACGCCGGCCGGCTCGACATCATCACCGCGCACCAGGGCAACCTGGAACTGGTGGGCGAGACCGCGCGCTACCTGCGGCTGACCGACGGGTTCCGCGTGGAGGGCGCGCTGGGCGGGCGCGACTTCCGGATGATGCGCTTCCAGACCAACGACATCCGCGTGCCCGACCGCGAGCAGGACGGCAAGGGCGACGACCTGTCCGCCGACTCGACCGCCGAATTGCTCGACTCCGGCAAGCCCAAGTCGGTGGCCGAGGTGCACTGGCGCATCGCCATGCCGCTGTTCGTGGCGATCCTTGCCATCTTCGCCATGCCCCTGGGCCGCAGCGAGCCGCGGCAGCCGCAGTACGGCCTGGTGCTGTTCGCCCTGCTGGTCTACATCGTCGGCATGATCCTGATGCTGCTGGGCACCGGCCTGATCGGCAACGGGCGCTTCCCGGCCTGGCTGGGCCTGTGGTGGGTGCACCTGCCGATGCTGGGGCTGGCGATCTGGCTGTTCCTGCGCGACGGCCGCCTGCCGGCGCCGGCGAGGGCGGCCGCCTAGTGGACATCGCCCCGCGCAAGATCACCCGCTACATCGCCACCAGCGTGCTGCTGTCCACGCTGGCGGCGTGGCTGGTGCTGCTGGGCTTCGTGACGATGATCGACTTCGTCTCCGAACTGCGCGACGTCGGCAGGGAGAGCTACACCCTCAGCCACGCCGTGCTGTACATGCTGCTCACCACCCCGCGGCGCATGTACGAGTTGTTCCCGACCATCGCGGTGATCGGCAGCCTGCTCGGCCTCGGCGGCCTGGCCGCGCGCTCGGAGCTGACGGTGATGCGCGCCGTCGGCCTGTCCAAGCTGCAGATGGGTATCGCCGCGCTGGTGCCGCTGCTGGCGCTGACCGCCCTGATGGCCGTCAACATCGAGACCCTCGGTCCCGCCGGCGAGCAGCGCGCGCAGGAGCTGGCCAATGCCAAATCGAAGCAGCTCATCATGGCCCGCTACTCGGGCCTGTGGGCGCGCGAGGGCAACCTCTTCCTCAACGCCCGCGGCAACAGCGCGCCGCACAGCGAGAACGGCCGCAGCTGGGTCGAACTCGAGGACGTGCGCCTGTACCAGTTCGACGACCGCGGCCGGCTGCAGTCGCTGGCCAATGCCAGGAAGGCCATCCACACCGCGGAAGGCTGGACCCTGCACGACGTCGAGCGCACCTGGTTCGAGCCGCGCTCGGTGCGGGTGGACAAGATCGCCACCGAACGCTGGAACACGCAACTGGACGACAGCACGCTCGCGGCGCAGCTGGCGCGGCCGCGTTACCTCAGCAGCGCGGAACTGCGCAGCAACATCGAGTACCTGCGTCGGAACCAGCTCGACTCGATCAAGTTCGAATCGGCCTACTGGTCGCGCTGGTTCTATCCCTTCAACGTGATCGTGCTGTGCCTGGCGACGCTGCCCTTCGCCTTCGGCTCGCTGCGCAGCGGCGGCTTCGGCAAGCGTCTTTTCATCGGCATCCTGATCGGGATCGGTGCACTCCTCGTCCAGCGCATGTTCGTGGGGCTGGCCGATGTGTACCGGTTCGACGTGCGCTGGGCGTATCTGTTCCCGCCGCTGTTGATCCTTGCTGTTTGCTGGGGCTGGCTCGCGAAGCGGATCTGAGTTTCGCGTCGGCGCCAGACCGGGCGCCGCTCGCCCGGTCTTGCAGCGTCGCAAATTCAGAGGTTTGGTTGCAGGCGCACCAGCAATGTCTTTGCCGCCACGTCGTGGAGGCCGCGGCGTTCGGCGTCGAAGAAGCACCATAGCCAGCACACGCCTGGCAGCAGGAGGGCGACGAAGTATCGAATCCATAGCGCGCGCCACGCGGCAGGCTTGCCGTCTGCCGCCAACACGCGCAGGCGCCACGGCCGCATTCCGAGGGTCATGCCGCCGCGGCGCCAGGACAGGACGAAGTAGAGGCCCACCAACCCCAGGATCGACGACCGTTCCAGGACCATCATCAATGATCCGGGCTCGAGCGGGCGACCGCCATGAATCCACAGGAAGAGAGCGCTGACGGCCATCATCAGCGGGATCATCGGCAGCAGGTCGTAGACGAAGGCCAGCAGGCGCCAGCCGGGTGCGGCGGGCAGCGCGACGGGACGCGCGGGGGAGGTCGATTCCATGCCGGCAAGGATAACGGCTCCGGTTCGATGAGAGGCAGGCAAGCGCGGTGGCTGCCGTTCCGCGCCGGGGCTAAGCTGGCGACCATCATGAGCGCACGCCCCGGACATCGAACGCCCGCCACCCGACGACAGGACGCGCAGGCGCTGCCGGAAGCGACCGAACAGGACGCCGCCGCGATCGCGGTGTTCCTCGAGCGCCTGTGGGCGGAGCAGGGCCTGGCGCGCCCGAGCCTGGACGCGTATCGCCGCGACCTCGACGGGCTGGCGCGCTGGCTGCGCGGCCGCGGCGTCGCGCTCGTCGCGGCCTCGCAGGCCGACCTGTTCGATTACTTCGCCGCGCGCAGCCGCCAGCAGTACGCACCGCGCAGCAATGCGCGCCTGCTCTCGGCGTTGCGCGCCTTCTACGGCCAGCAGCTGCGCCTGGGCGCGATCGCCGGCGACCCCACCGCCTTGCTGGAGCCGCCGCGCCTCGGCCGCAGCCTGCCCAAGGCGTTGTCCGAAAGCGAGATCGAAGCCTTGTTGCGCAACGACGCCGACGCCTCGCCGGAAGCGTTGCGCGACCGCGCCATGCTCGAGCTGATGTACGCCTCCGGGCTGCGCGTCAGCGAACTGGTGGGATTGCCCGCAACCGCGGTGAACCTGCGCCAGGGCGTGCTGCGGGTGATGGGCAAGGGCAGCAAGGAGCGGCTGGTGCCGATGGGCGAGGAGGCGCAGCACTGGCTGGAGCGCTACCTGCAGCAGGCGCGGCCGCTGCTGGCGGGAAAGCGCAGCCTCGCCCCGCTGTTCCTGCAGAAGAACGGAGAGGCGGTGACCCGCCAGCAGGTGTGGACGCGCATCAAGCAGCGCGCGGTCGCCGCCGGCATCGATGCGGGAAAGGTGAGCCCGCATGGATTACGCCACAGCTTCGCCACCCACCTGCTCAACCACGGCGCCGACCTGCGCGCGCTGCAGATGCTGCTGGGCCATGCCAGCCTGAGCACCACGCAGATCTATACCCTGGTGGCGCGCGAGGGGCTCAAGCGCCTGCACAAGCAGCACCATCCGCGCGGCTGAGGGCGCCCCGGCGGGTCACTTGTCCGGCTACCTGAACGGGTCTAGCCTGACCGGATGAACCAGACCCCCCGCCGCTTCCTCGCCCCGGCTCTGGCCGGCCTCCTGCTCTCCGCGCAGTCGTCGGCCGCCCTGGCCGGAGGCGCACTCGCCTTCGACGGCACCAACGACCATGTCGCCTTCGGGCCGGCGCCAGCCCTGGGCCTGTCCACGGTGACGGTGGAAACCTGGTTCCGGCGCAGCGCCGCGGGCGTGTCCACCAGCACGGGCAGCGGCGGCGTCACCGCCATCCCGCTGGTCGCCAAGGGCCGCAGCGAAGGCGACGGCAGCAACGTGGACATGAACTGGTTCCTCGGCATCCGCGCCAGCGACAACGTGCTGGTCGCCGATTTCGAGGAGGGCGCCGGCGGCGCCTCGCCGGGCCTCAACCATCCGGTCGCCGGCGTCACGCCGATCGCCATCGGCGCCTGGTACCACGCTGCCGCCACGTACGACGGCAACAAGTGGCAGCTCTTCCTCAACGGCGTGCTCGAGGCCGAGCTCGTGGTCGGCCGGCCGCTGCGCGCCGACAGCATCCAGCACGCCGCGCTCGGCACGGCGATGAACTCCACCGGCGTGGCCTCCGGTTACTTCGCCGGCTCGCTCGACGAAGTGCGGGTGTGGAACGTCGCGCGCAGCGCGGCGCAGATCCTCGCCAACCGCGACCTCGACATCGCCAGCGCCACCGGGCTGGTGGGGCGCTGGGCGCTCGATGACGGCAGCGGGACCACCGCGGCCGACAGCGCCGGCAGCAATGTCACCGGCACGCTGGTCAATGGCCCGGCGTGGACCACCGACCGCAGCACCGTCGCCGCGCCGCTGGTCACGCGCGGCCCCTACCTGCAGCTCGGCACCGCCACCGGCGTGACGGTCCGCTGGCGCACCGACGTGGCCACCGACAGCGTCGTGCGTTACGGGCTGACGCCCGGCGACCTGAGCTCCACCGCCAGCATTGGCAGCGTGACCACCGAGCACGAAGTCCGGCTGTCGGGGCTCGATCCGGTGCAGCGCTACTACTACTCGATCGGCAGCGCCTCGGCGACGCTGGCCTCGGGCAGCGATTACGCCTTCTGGACCGCGCCGCCGATCGGCACCGCCCAGCCGACCCGGGTGTGGGTGCTCGGCGATTCCGGCACCAAGGACGCGGTGCAGGCGGCGGTGCGCAACGGCTACACCGGCTTCGGGGCCGGGCGCTACACCGACGTCTGGCTGATGCTGGGCGACAACGCCTACGAGACCGGCACCGACGCCGAATACCAGGCCGCGGTGTTCGACATGTACCCGAGCTACCTGCGGCAGTCGCCGCTGTGGTCCACCATCGGCAACCACGACACCGCGCAACTCACCAATCCCTCGCTGTCCATCCCGTATTTCCAGATCTTCAACAACCCCACCGACGGCTCGGCCGGCGGCGTCGCCTCGGGCACCGAGAAGTACTACAGCTTCGACTACGGCCGCATCCACTTCGTCTCGCTCGACTCGATGACCTCCAGCCGCGCGGTCGGCAGCGCGATGCTGACCTGGCTGGAACAGGACCTGGGCTCGACGACGCAGGACTGGATCATCGTCTTCTTCCACCATCCGCCCTACACCAAGGGCTCGCACAACTCCGACACCGAAACCCAGTTGATCGAGATGCGCGCCAACGTGCTGCCGATCCTGGAGGCCGGCGGCGTGGACCTGGTGCTGACCGGCCACAGCCACAGCTACGAGCGCAGTTTCTTCATCAACGGCCACTACGGGCTCTCGTCCACCTTCACCCAGGCGATGAAGGTGGAGGCCGGTTCCGGCCGCGAGACCGATGCGGGCGGCGTCTACGACAAGCCCGCCGACCTGGCGGCGAACGCGGGCGCGGTCTACATCGTCGCCGGCAACGGCGGCCACGTGACCAACTGGGTGGGCGGCAGCACGGCCGAGTTCAACCCGACGCCGCATCCGGCCATGTTCTACTCGGCCCTGCACGTGGGCTCGCTGGTGTTCGACATCGACGGCAACCGCCTCGACGCGAAGATGATCCGCGAGACCGGCGCCGTGGACGACTTCTTCAGCATCGTCAAGGCGCCGACCACGCCGACCGCGCCGCCGCCGCCGGCCTCGCTGTCGGCCACCGCGGGCAATGCGCAGGTCGCGCTGGCCTGGGCGACCAGCAGCGGGGCGACCTCGTACTCGGTCAAGCGCGCAACGGTCAGTGGCGGTCCCTACGCGGTGGTCGCGACCGGCCTGGCGGCCACGGCATGGACGGACACCGGCGTCAGCAATGGCACGACCTATTTCTACGTGGTGAGTGCGAGCAACGCCGGCGGCGAGAGCGCGAATTCCAGCCAGGCCAGCGCCACGCCCGTCGCGCCGCCGGCCTTGCCGGCCGCGCCGACCGCGCTCAAGGCGGTGGCCGCCTCGCGCACGCAGGTCAACCTGAGCTGGACCGACAACGCCGGCAACGAGAGTGGCTACCTGGTCGAGCGCTCGACCAAGGCTTCGAGCGGCTTCGTCCAGGTGGCCGTCACCGGCGCCAACGTCACCAGCTTCGCCAACACCGGGTTGAGCGCCAACAAGACTTACTACTACCGGGTGCGCGCCACCAACGGCGCCGGCAATTCGGCCTACTCCAACACGGCCAGCGCGAAGACGCCACGCTGATGGCGCGCCGCCCGGGCCGGGCCGGCGCGAGGCTGGCCTTCGCCGCGGCCGCGCTGCTGGCCGCGGCGGCCCCCGCCCTGCAGGCGCATGGCGACCTGCACGGGCAGATCGAGGCGGTGAGCGCGCGACTGCGCGCCGAGCCGCGCAACGCCGGGCTGCTGTTCCACCGCGCGGAGCTGTACCGCGAGCACGAGGAATGGGCGCTGGCCGCGGCCGACTACGACCGCGTCGAGGCCCTGGCGCCCGGCCAGTCCCTGGTCCACCTCGGCCGCGGCAAGCTGCTGCTGGCGACTGCGCGGCCCGCGCTTGCGCGCGCCGAGCTCGACCGTTTCCTCGCCTTGCAGCCCGGCCACGCCGACGGCCTGTCGACACGCGCGCGCATTCTCCTGGCGCTCGACCAACCGCTTGCGGCGGCGGACGACCTCGCGGCGGCGATCGTCGCCGCGCCCACGCCGGACGCCGAGATGTACCTGGCACAGGCCGATGCCCTGATGGCGGCGGGCGAGGCGAATGCGAGCGCCGCGCTCGTCGTGCTCGACGCCGGCAGCGCGCGGCTCGGCGCGCCGGTGACGCTGGGCTTGCGCGCCGTGGAGATCGAACAGCGCCGGGGGCAGGTGGATGCCGCGCTCGCGCGCCTCGACGCGCTTCGCGAGCGCCAGCCACGGCAGGAAGGCTGGCTGGAGCGACGCGGCAACCTCAATGCGGTGGCGGGCCGCGACGCCGAAGCGCGGCGCGATTGGCGGGCAGCGCGAGACGCCCTCGACGCCTTACCGCCGCGACTGGCGAACACGCCCGCCATGCGCGCCCTGCGCGAGCGACTCGCTCGCAAGCTGGGCGAGGCCGCGACGCCGGACGCCGCTGCCGCGCCCGCGCGATCGCCCTAGACGTTGACGCCGAACAGCCGGCCCACGCCGGCGGTGATGGCCAGCGCCAGCGCACCCCAGAAGGTCACGCGCCAGGCCGATGTGAGGACATTCGCGCCGCCCGTGCGCGCCGCCAGCGATCCGAGCGCGGCCAGGAACACCAGCGAGGCGATCGAGATCGACCAGAGGCGGCCCTGTGCCGGGGCCAGCCACGCGACCAGCAGTGGCAGCGCGGCGCCGACGGCGAAGGTCGCCGCGGAGGCGAGCGCGGCCTGCACCGGTCGCGCCGTCGCCATCTCGGTGATGCCCAGTTCGTCGCGGGCGTGGGCGCCGAGTGCATCGTGCGCCATCATTTGCGTCGCGACCTGCTTCGCCAACGCCTTGTCGAGGCCGCGGCGCACGTAGATGCCGGTCAGCTCGGCCAGTTCGTGCTCGGGCTCGGTGGCCAGTTCCTTGCGTTCCCGGTCCAGGTCCGCGCGCTCGGTGTCGGACTGGGAGCTCACCGACACGTACTCGCCCGCCGCCATCGACATCGCGCCCGCCACCAGGCCCGCGACGCCGGTCACCAGGATCGTGCGCGTCTCCGCGCCGGCCGCGGCCACGCCCACCACCAGGCTGGCGGTGGAAACGATGCCGTCGTTGGCGCCGAGCACGGCAGCGCGCAGCCAGCCGATGCGATGGGTGCGGTGGCGTTCGATGTG
>CBININ010000045.1:0-11236 GCA_966250755.1 uncultured Gammaproteobacteria bacterium
AGCTGGTGATGGCGCTCGAGGAAGAGTTCGAGTGCGAGATCCCGGACGAGGAAGCGGAGAAGATCACCTCCGTGCAGCAGGCGATCGACTACATCAAGGCCCACGTGAAGGCGTAAGCCCCGCGTACTGCAGCATCCCTGGGCCGCGCATTGCGCGGCCCTTGTGTTTGAAGTGTGGTGCCGCGCAGTGCGCGGCCCTTGTGTTTGAAGTGTGGTGCCGCGCAGTGCGCGGCCCTCGTGTTCCTAATGACATCGCACTCCGGAGCCACCTCATGAGCCACCGTCGCGTCGTCGTCACCGGCATGGGCATCGTCTCGCCGGTCGGCAACACCCTCGCCGCCGCCTGGGACAGCCTCTGCAACGGCCGCTCCGGCATCGGCGGCATCACCCACTTCGACACCGCCAACTACACCTCGAAGATCGCCGGCGAAGTGCGCGACTTCGACGCCAAGTCCTGGATCAATGCCAAGGACGCGAAGAAGATGGACACCTTCATCCACTACGGCATCGCCGCCGCGCTGATGGCGATGGACGATGCGGGGCTGGAGATCACCGAGGCCAATGCCGAGCGCGCGGGCGTGCTGATCGGCTCCGGCATCGGCGGCGTGCGCGGGATCGAGGACACGGCGATCGCCCTGCACGAGGGGGGGCCGCGCAAGGTCTCGCCCTTCTACGTGCCGAGCACCATCATCAACATGGTGTCCGGCCAGCTGTGCATCATGAAGGGCTTCAAGGGCCCGAACTTCTCCGCGGTCTCGGCCTGCGCCTCGTCGAACCACTCGATCGGCATGGCCATGCGCATGATCCAGTACGGCGACGCCGACATCATGGTGGCCGGCGGCGCCGAGCACGGCTGCACGCCGACCTCGGTGGCGGGATTCTGCTCGATGAAGGCCCTGTCCACCCGCAACGACGAACCCACCCGCGCCAGCCGTCCCTGGGACCGCGACCGCGACGGATTCGTGCTCGGCGACGGCGCCGGCATCCTGGTCCTCGAGGAATACGAGGCGGCGAAGGCGCGCGGCGCGCGAATCTACGCCGAGCTGGTCGGCTTCGGCGCCAGTTCCGACGCCTACCACATGACCGCGCCGAGCGAAAACGGCGAAGGCCCCTCGCGCTGCATGGCGATGGCCATGCGCGATGCCCGCGTCACCCCGGACCAGGTCGAGTACCTCAATGCCCACGGCACCTCCACGCCGCTCGGTGACTTGGCCGAGACGCAGGCGATGAAACGCGCCTTCGGAGAGCATGCGTACGAGACCATGGTGTCGTCGACCAAGTCGATGACCGGCCACCTGCTGGGCGCGGCCGGCGGCGTCGAGGCGATCTTCACCATCATGGCCCTGCACACCGGCATCATCCCGCCGACCATCAACCTGGAAAACCCGGGCGAGGGTTGCGACCTGGACTTCGTGCCCAACGTGGCGCGCGAGAAGAAGATCGAAGTCGCGATGTCCAACGGCTTCGGCTTCGGCGGCACCAACGGCACCCTGGTGTTCCGCCGCGCCTGAGCGGCGGCCACCCGCCATGGACCGGCCACGGCCGCTGCCCGCCGGGCTGGACCTGCTGGCCCTGCATCGCCTGGCGCCCGCGCGCTACCCGCTGCTGCTCGAGAGCGTGGCGGGCGGCAACGCCCTGTCGCGTTGGGACCTGCTGTTCATCGCCTCGGGCGAGGGCATCGAGCTCGGCGCCGACGGGCTGACCCGCGGGCTCGACGGCGTCGCGATGGAGGGCGGATTCCTGCGCGCGCTCGACGGCGCCTGGCGCGCGGCGCCGGCGGGCGCCGGCCCCGCCGACCTGCCGTTCCGCGGCGGCTGGGCGCTCTACCTTTCCTACGAACTCGCCGGCGAGGTCGAGCCCGTGCTCGCCCTGCCGCCGCCGCCAACACCGCTGCCGATCGCGCTGGCGCTGCGCTGCCCCGGCGTGATTGCCCGCGATCGCGAGAGCGGTGAATGCGTGGCCTGGGCCGAACCCGCGCACGCCACGCTGCTGCACGCGCTGGAGGCCGACATCGCCGGCATCGGCCAGTTGCCGGCCTTGCCCGCCTGGCAGGCGCCCGCGGGCATCGAGGAAGATCCGCCACAACGCTTCCTCGACGGCGTCGCCCGCGTGCACGAGTACCTGCGCGCGGGCGACGTGTTCCAGGTCAACCTCTCGCGCGCCTGGCGGGCGCGTTTCGATACGCCGCCCGATCCGGCGGCATGGTATGCGCGACTGCGCGAGGCCAATCCCGCGCCCTTCGCCGGCCTGCTCGCACGGCCCGGCTGGGCGATGGCCAGCTCCTCGCCCGAGCGGCTGGTGTCGGTGCGCGGCGACGTCGCGCAGACGCGGCCGATCGCCGGCACGCGGCCGCGGGTCGCGGGCGACGACGAGGCCGCGCGCATCCGCGAACTGGTCGGCCATCCGAAGGAACGCGCCGAACACGTCATGCTGATCGACCTGGAGCGCAACGACCTCGGCCGCGTCTGCCAGCCCGGCAGCGTCGAGGTGGACGAGCTGATGGTGGTGGAGAGCTACACCCACGTGCACCACATCGTCTCCAACGTGCGCGGCCGCCTGCGCGAAGGCGCGACGCCGGGCGAGGTGATCGCCGCGGTGTTCCCCGGTGGCACCATCACCGGCTGCCCCAAGGTGCGCTGCATGCAGATCATCGCCGAACTCGAGGGTCGCGGCCGCGGCGCCTATACCGGGTCGCTGGGCTACCTCAACCGCGACGGCGACCTCGACCTCAACATCCTGATCCGGAGCGCCTGGCTGGCGGGGAACACGCTGGAATTGCGCGCGGGCGCGGGACTGGTGGTGGATTCGATCGCCGAAGCCGAACTCGACGAGACCCGCGCCAAGGCGCGCGGCCTGCTGCGCGCGCTGGGGGCGGCATGAGCGCGGCCATCGTCCTGCGCGGCGGCCGGCGCGTCGACGGCCTCGACCCGTCCGACCGCGGGCTGGCCTACGGCGACGGTGTATTCGAAACCCTGCTCGCGCACGCCGGTGCGCCGGTCTGGTGGGATCGCCATTGGGAACGACTCTGCGAGGGAGTCCGTCGCCTCGGCTTCGCGCCGCCGGAGCTCGCGCTCGTCCACGGCCATGCGATGGCCCTGCTGGCCGAAGCGCCCCCGCGCGCCGTGCTCAAGCTCATCGTCACGCGGGGCGCCGGCGGCCGCGGCTACGCGCCGCCCGAGGCCGCCGAACCCACGGTGGTGCTGTCGCTGCACCCCGCGCCGGATCGCGTGCAGGCCGTCAACTTGCGCTGGTGCAAGCTTCGCTGGGCCTCGCAGCCGGCGTTGGCGGGCATCAAGCACCTCAATCGGCTGGAACAAGTGCTGGCGCGCGCGGAATGCAAGGACCCCGATGTCTTCGACGGGGTCGTGCTCGATGGCGATGGGCGCGTCGTCAGCGCGACCTCGGCGAACGTCTTCGCCCGGATCGGCGACGCGTGGCTGACGCCGCCGGTCGACGCCTGCGGCATCGCCGGGCTGCTGCGGCGCTGGGTGCTGGAGGCCGCGCCCGACGCCAGGGTGGAGGTGCTCACGCCGGCCCGGCTGCTGGCCGCCGACGAGGTTTTTCTGTGCAACGCGGTGCGGGGTATCCTTCCGGTTCGCGCCCTCGACGGGCGCGAGTGGACGGACTGGCCCGCGACTGGCGCGCTGCGCCGCCGCCTGGCCGGCGCCGAGCCGGCATTCGACGACGGAGAGGACTGAGTGGCGATCCACCTGAAGCACGGCCGGCTCAAGCTTGCACTCGCGCTGTTGCTCATCGTCGCGGCAGTGGCGACGGCGATGTGGTGGCAGCGAACGCTCACCTTCGCCGAGCGCGGCCTCGCCCTCGAGCCGCAGGTGCAGCCGCGCGTCCTGCTGATCGACCGCGGCGACGGCTTCAACGCAGTGCTGCGCAAGCTGCGCGCGCTGGGCGTGGAGCAGGGCTCGGACCTGGAATGGAAGCTGCTCGCACGCAAGCTCGGCGTGGCCGGCAAGCTGCAGGTCGGCGAGTACGAGGTGCCGGCGGGCATCACCCCCGACGCCTTGCTTCGGCGGCTCGGCGCCGGCGAGGTGATCCAGCGCAAGTTCACCATCGTGGAGGGCTGGAACTTCCGCGACCTGCGCAACGCGCTCGCCGCCGAGGACCGCCTGCGCCCGAGCACCCAGGGACTCGACGATGCCGCGTTGATGGCCAGGCTCGGCCGCAAGGGCATGTATCCGGAAGGGCGCTTCCTGCCTGAAACCTACGTGTTCACCCGCGGCGCCGACGACCTGTCCATCCTCGACCGCGCCGCCAAGGCCATGGACCTCGCGCTGCGCGAGGCCTGGGACGGCCGCGACGCCGACCTGCCGCTGGCCAATCCCGACGAACTGCTCACGCTCGCGTCCATCGTGGAGAAGGAAACCGGCCTGGCCAGCGAACGCCCGCAGATCGCCGGCGTGTTCGTGCGCCGGCTGCGCCTCGGCATGCGGCTGGAGACCGATCCCACCGTGATCTACGGCATCGGCGCGGCCTACGACGGCAACATCCGCAAGAAGGACCTGCTGGCCGACAACCCCTACAACACCTACCAGCGCAGCGGCCTGCCGCCGACGCCGATCGCCATGCCGGGCAAGGCCGCGTTGCAGGCCGCCGCGCATCCGGCGCCGGGCGAGACGCTGTTCTTCGTCGCGCGCGGCAATGGCGCGCACCATTTCTCCGCCACCTACGCCGAGCATGCGGCGGCGGTGCGCCGCTACCAGTTGCGCCGCTGATGGCCGCGCGCGGCGTGTTCGTCAGCATCGAGGGCGGCGAGGGGGCCGGCAAGTCGACGGTGCGGCAGGCGCTGCACGAAATGCTGGAAGCGCGCGGGTTCGAGGTGGTGTCCACCCGCGAGCCCGGCGGCACGGTGGCGGGCGAGGCGATCCGCGCGCTGCTGCTCGACCCCAAGGGATCGCTGGCCGCGGAAACCGAGTTGCTGCTGATGTTCGCCTCGCGCGCGCAGCTGGTGCGCGAGGTGATCCTTCCCGCGCTGGACGCCGGCAAGGCGGTGCTGACCGACCGCTTCACCGACGCCAGCTTCGCCTACCAGGGCGGCGGCCGCGGCATCGCCATGGGCACGATCGCCGAACTCGAGCGCTGGGCGGCCGTGCTCCGGCCCGACCTGACCTTCCTGCTCGACGTGGACGTGGCGGTGGGCCTGGCGCGCGCACGTTCGCGCGGCGAGGCCCCGGACCGGATCGAATCCGAGCAGGTCGGCTTTTTCGAGCGCGTGCGCGACGCCTACCTTGCGCGCGCGGCGGCCGAGCCGCGACGCTTCCACCGCGTGGATGCGGCGCAGCCGCCGGACGCGGTGCGTGCCGACGTCACCGCCACGCTCGGGCGCTGGCTCGACGCCCGCGCCGAGGCCGTGGCGCGTGGCTGAACTCGCGCCCTGGCAACGGCAGCAGGTCGACGCCGCGTTGCGCGCCCTCGCGGAGGGCCGGCTGGGCCACGCGCTCCTGCTGGCCGGGCCACCGGCGCTGGGCAAGCGCGAGGTGGCCGAGGTGCTGGCGCAGCGCCTGCTGTGCCCGACGCCGGGCCCCGACGGGCTGGCCTGCGGCAGCTGCCGCAGTTGCCGCCTGTTCCCCGCGCAATCGGTCGGGCTCGCGAGCGCGCAGGCGCATCCCGACCTGCAGCGCATCTCGCTCGAGCCCAATGACAAGGGCGACAAACTGCGCACCGAGATCAGCGTCGAGCAGGTGCGCCGGCTGGGCCAGTGGCTGGCGCTGACGCCGCAGCTGGGCGGGCCGCAAGTGGCCATCATCGATCCGGCCGACCTGATGAATACCGCCTCGGCCAACGCCTTGCTCAAGACGCTGGAAGAACCGGCGCCGAACCGTTTCCTGCTGCTGGTCAGCTCGCGGCCAGGACGCCTGCCGGCCACCATCCGCAGCCGGTGCCAGCGCCTGGATTTCCGCCTGCCGGCGCGCGGGGAAGCGCTGGCCTGGCTGGCCGGCCGCGGCTTGCGCGATGCCGCCGGCAGCGCCGCACTGGAGGCGGCGCGCGGCAATCCCGGCCTCGCGGCGCGATGGGCGGCCGAGGGCGCGCTGGGCCTGCGCGACGAGGTGGCGCGCGAACTGAATGCGGTCGCCGCGGGCCGCGCCGGCGCGGTGGAAACCGCCCAGGCCTGGCTCGGCGACGAGCAAGCCGAGTTGAGACTGCGATTCGCCGCCGACCTCGTGCTGGGCCTTCAGGCCTCGCCCTTCACGGGCGCGCCCCTGAAGGGCAGCTTGACCGCGCCGCCCGATTTTTCCAGACTGCCGGCGTGGTTCGATGCCGTGAACCGCGTGCGCGAGCAGTTGCGCGCACCCTTGCGCAACGACCTGGTGCTCGCCGGGTTGCTGCGCGAATGGCGACACCAGTTCGAGTCCGCCCGCGATGGCGGCCATCCAGCAGAGGGCAGACGATGATCGGTGGCGCAGGCGCAAGGCAGGGCATTCTTTCGCTCGCCATCAAGGACAAGGCGCAGCTCTACGGCGCCTACATGCCTTTCCTGAAGGGCGGCGGCATCTTCATCCCGACCAACCGCCGTTATTCGCTCGGCGACGAAGTCTTCCTGCTGCTCTCGCTGCCGGAGGACAAGGACCGCCTGCCGGTCGCCGGCAAGGTGGTGTGGATCACGCCGCCGGGATCGCAGGGCAACCGCGCCGCCGGCATCGGCGTGCAGTTCAGCGATTCGGCCGAGGCCGAGACGGTGAAGGGCAAGATCGAGACGATGCTCGCCGGCCAGCTGGAATCGGACAAGCCGACGCATACGATGTGACTGCCGACGCGACGAAGAAGCCCGGCTTTCGCCGGGCTTTTTCTTGCCACGGTTCGACCGGTCAGGGCGCCGGGCAAGTCACCTGGATGCTGACGCGGCCGGTGTAGGGCGACTTCTGCGACCCCAGGCCGGCGTCATAGACGGCGGACCACGCACCGGACAGGTAGCGGATCGAATCGCAGGCCGCCGAAGCCGGGATCTTGCCGTCGACCGTCACCAGCAAGGTCTCCGTGCTGCCGTTCGGCATGTCGACGTTCCAGGTCAGCACTTCGTTCTTCTTGTTGCTGTTGACGACGACGCCGCCCTTGCTTGCCACATAGCCGGTCATCGGAGCCCAACCGTTCGAGCCACCCTGGGCCTTGATGCCGCCCAGGTCCACGCCGGTGCAGTTCTCCAGGGTGATGCGGAAGGCCCACGGACCTTGGGACCCGGGGGCCGGCCCGCCGTTGCCGGACGCGAAGTCGGCCGATATGTTGAAGCCCTCGCAGGTCGAGCCGCCGACGGCGGTGACGTCGATGGCGGGCGAGAAGTGGGTGTCGGCCTTCACCGCGCCGCCGCCGGTCACGTAGTGCGCGCGGAAACTGGCGGTGGTGCCAGGCAGGAAACCGAGGCCGTCGAAATCCCAGGCCGACGAGGTGGCGCCGCCGCTCGGGTTCATGTTGCCGGGAGCAAGGTCGGTCCAGCCGAAGCCGGCCGTGGCCGTGGTGACGGGCACGCCTGCCAGGGTCGCCATCTGGATGGTGACCTTGCCGTCGTCGATGACGGCGGTGGACAGGGTGGCGCTCGTGGTCTGGGTGTCGGCGACGGCGTCCTCGACCGCGTCGCCGCTGAGTACGACCGGCGTCGGCGTGATGGTGATCGCGGTGGCGGCATTCGGCGGCGGCGGGCCGGGCGGTTGGGCGAGTGCCGGCAAGGAGGCCAGCGCGAGCACTGCGGCGGCGAGGCGGGTCTGGGTGAGGGTCGTGGGGTTGCGCATGGAAGCTTTCCTCGGCTGGCGGGACGGATGGCGCAGGCGCATTCGGGGGCAAGCGTGCGGGCCCATTAGACGCGCATCACGGTTTCACACGCATGGGCGCTCAATACCTGATCGGGGGGTGGCCGGCACCATGCCCGGCTAGTAGGGAAATCCCGCGCCCGGGGGATGCTGTCCTGGGATTCGGCGCGACCGCGTTCGACGGCGTGCCGTTCAGCGCAGCACGAACATCCGCAGGATCGTCCAGAACGCCATCGCGCCGACCGCGAACAGCAAGGCGACGCGCATGCGGCTGATGCGGTTCCGCGGCGCCGCCTTCTTCGCCGTGTTGAACTGCAGCGGCTCGGGCAGGTAGGAAGACGTGGTGCGGGTTTCGTCGAGCAGCCCCACCTCCATCAGCAGTTCGCGGGCACGCTTGTAATCGTCGGCCTTCACCACCCAGACCGCGGGCGGCGTGGATTGCGCGTCCTGCCGCGCGGGCACGTAGCTGAACTCGCGGCGGCTGACCGCCTTGTAGCCGCGTGGCTCGGTGGTCTTGGTCTCGATGCCCGCGTCCTCGAGCAACTTCGCCACGCCTTCCACGTTCTCGAGCCGCGGGGAGGAGAAGATCTGCCGCATCAGTGCGCCTCCGTGCCTTCGGGCAATACGCGGATCAGGCCCTCCTGGGCCACCGACGCCACCAGCGTACCGTCGCGGGTGTAGATCAGGCCGCGCGCCAGGCCGCGCGCATTGTGCGCGGTCGGGCTGTCGAGGGAATAGAGCAGCCAGTCGTCGACGCGGAACGGGCGGTGGAACCACATCGCATGGTCGAGCGAGGCCATCTGCACGTTCGGCTGGTAGTAGCTGATGCCATGCGGGAAGGTCGTCGTGCCCAGCAGATAGAAGTCGGAAGCGTAGGCCAGCAGGGCGCGATGCAACTCCGGATCGTCGCCGACCTTGTCGGTGAGGCGGAACCAGACCTGCTGGTAAGGCGGACGCTTCGGCGGCTTGACCTCGTCTCGCGGGTAGATCGGCCGCATCTCGAAGGGCCCCATTCGCGAGAGCCAGCGCTGCATCTTGGCGGGCAGCTTGGCCATGACGTCGGGCGCCGGCGCCGCGGTGGGTTCGACGTCCTCCGGCTGTGGCACCTCGGGCATGTTGAACTGGTGCTCGACCCCGGGCTCGGCCTTCTGGAACGAGGCCGCGAACACCAGGATCGGTTGGCCGTGCTGGATCGCGGTGACGCGCCGCACCGAGAAGCTGTGGCCGTCGCGCGCGCGGTCGACGTCGAAAATGATCGGCGCGGCGATGTCGCCGGCGCGCAGGAAGTAGGCGTGGATCGAATGCACGCTTCGGCCCGCCTCCACCGTTTGCTGCGCGGCCGATAGCGACTGCCCCAGCACCTGCCCGCCGAACACGTACTTGGTGCCGATGTCGCGGCTCTGGCCGCGGAACAGGTTGTCCTCCAGCCGCTCGAGCGTGAGCAGGGCGACGAGTTCGGATACGACGGATTCGGTCATGGGCACTCCGGGCAGTGCCGCCATTGTAACGCCCGGCTCAGGCGGGGTCCGGCCGCAGCCGCTCCAGCGGCAGCGCCGCCAGCACCTCGGTCCAGGGAAACAGCGGGCCGGGATCGCGCTTGCGAGCGACGCTCAGCGCGGGATCGTCGCTGGCTTCCACGCGCGCGGTGTCCAGGTCCTCGTGGCCGGCGATGTAGCGCAGCGCCGGCAACTCGTCGCGCAGGGAGGCCAGCAAGCCCACCAGCGCGCGGACCTGCGCCGCGGTGTAGGCCTCGTCCATCGCCTGGTGGCGGGAGTCGAACCAGTGCGGGAAGCGACCGGTGTTGACCAGTTCGATGCCGATCGAGCGCGGGTTGTAGCCGCGGGTGTGGTTGGCGATGCGGTTCGGCCGCACGAACAGGTGCACGCTGCCGTCGCGGTCGATGTAGTAATGCCCGCTGTTGCCGGCGCCCGAGTCGTACAGCACGCGCTGGCCGTATTCGCGGGCCGTCGCCAGGTCGGGCAACTCGGTGCAGTGCACCACCACCAGGTCCACCTCGACGGCGCTGCGCTCGGGCAGGCGCGCCTCGTAGGGCAGGGGCCACACGTGGATCGCGGGCGGCGGCGGGGAAAGCGTCATCGGGCCGCATGCTACCATTCGCGCCTCCGGAGCCCCCATGACGCTGCCTCCCCACGATTCCATGCTCGGCCAGCTGATGTCGCGCCTGCCGCGGCCCGGGCGGGTGGAATGGATCGGCCTGCGCCCCGCGCGCGACGTGCCGATGATCGAATCCGCGCGCGTGTTCGCCACCGCCGGCAAGGGCCTGTCGGGCGATCGCTACGCCAGCGGCAGCGGCAAGCGCGGCATCACCCTCATCCAGTCCGAGCACCTGCCGGCGATTGCCGCGCTCAGCGGGCATGCGCAGGTCGCGCCGGCGACCCTGCGCCGCAACCTCGTCGTCTCGGGACTGCCGCTGGTGGCCTTGAAGGGCCGACGCTTCCGCATCGGCGAGGTGCTGCTGGAAGGCACCGGCGACTGCGACCCGTGCTCGCGCATGGAGGCCGCGCTGGGCGAGGGCGGCTACAACGCCATGCGCAACCACGGCGGCCTGTGCGCGCGCATCCTGGAGGGCGGCTGGATCGCGCTCGGCGATGCAGTGGTCGCGCTGGAACCCGCGGAAGCGGGCGCATGAGCGGCGTCGCGGCGGGCCGGTGGGAGTGAAGTTCTTCGTCGCCTGCGCCAAGGGCCTGGAATACCTGCTGGCCGATGAGCTCGTCGCGCTGGGCGCCGACGCCGCCACCGCGGCGACCGCCGGCGTCAATGTCGAAGGCCCGGACACGCTGCCCTACCGCGCGGCCATGTTCTCGCGCCTGGCCAGCCGTGTGCTGCTGCCGCTGGCGGAGTTCGACTGCGAGAACGAGCAGGACCTCTACCAGGGCGTGCATGCGCTCGACTGGCCCGCGCACATCGCGCCCGAGGGCAGCCTGGCGGTGGACGCCCACGTCTCCGGTCCCGCGCTGACGCACGAACGCTACGCCGCGCAGCGGATCAAGGACGCGCTGGTGGACCGCATGCGCGCGCGATTCGGCGTGCGGCCGAGCGTGGACACCGACCAGCCCGACCTGCGCCTGAACTTCAGCCTGCGCAAGGGCCGCGGCCTGCTGTCGGTCGACCTCGGCGGCGGCGCGCTGCATCGCCGCGGCTGGCGCCAGTCGCAGGGCGAGGCGCCGCTGAAGGAAAACCTCGCCGCCGCCGTGCTGCTACGCGGCCAATGGCCGAAGATCCACGCCGAGGGCGGCGCGCTGCTCGACCCGATGTGCGGCAGCGGCACCCTGCTGATCGAAGGCGCCCTGATGGCCGCGGACGAGGCGCCCGGGCTGCTGCGCTGGAACGGCGCGGCGCCGAGCCGCTGGTTGGGCTTCGACGTGGATTCGTGGCGCGCACTCGAGGCGGAGGCGCGCGAGCGCGCGGCGATCGGCCGCGCCGCGCTGCGGCCGGTGTTCTTCGGCGCCGACAACGATCCGC